>CAZYFT010000004.1:0-59275 GCA_964646575.1 uncultured Candidatus Saccharibacteria bacterium
GTGGAGTTATTGTATAATAGTAGTATTCTGCTGCTGATTGTGGGTTTGAGTGATAGGCGGCAACAAACTCACCCGCATTACCGTTTGCCATAGTAAACGTTACATAAGAGGGGTATATCATCGCGCGATCAATTTTTGGAAATCACAGCGCTGGACGAGATATGAAATTATCTCGTAAAGAACAGAAAGTTACCGATAGCGAAGCTTGGTCGGTGGCAATTCTTCCTGGTAGCGGTGAAAACCGTTCGGGGTCCGAAATGGGCTTTAGTCACCTGAAATGGTTTGTCATCGTGGCTGGTATCGTAAGTGCGGTTCTTTTGGGGCAGCTATTCAATCTGCAGGTGGTACAAGGGGCGCGTAACCAGTCTCTGGCTGACGGTAACCGCATTCGGCAAAATGTCATTCGAGCCCCTCGTGGTGCAATTTACGATAGTCGTGGTGAGCTTTTAGCACGTAATGTGGCGAATTTTGATTTGGTTGCGATAGCGGCGCGCATGCCGAAGAAGACTGAAGAGCGACAGCAAGTCTACGATAGGCTGAGTAAAATTACTGGGCAATCTGTGGAAGAGATTAAGCAGAAAGTTGAAAAGGACGGCCCAGCTTCTCCTCTACCAACGTTGATTCAGGAGAGTGTTCCGCGCGAAATTGCCTTGGTGGTTGAGGAGCAAAAGAATGAACTTCCAGGTGTTGATCTGGATACTAACCCAATTAGAGAATATCTGGATGGTGGTCAGCTTGCGCATTTCCTAGGTTACACGGGGCGCGTTTCGGCTGATGATTTGAAGGAAGAAAAGGAATATCGACCAACCGACTATATTGGTAAGGTTGGCATTGAGCGTGCTTACGAGAAGGATTTACGAGGTGAGGCCGGTGCCGAGCAATCTGAAGTTGATGCTACCGGAAAGCCAATTAAGGTTCTCGCCGCAAAAGATCCTACTGCTGGTAACTCGCTGAAACTGACAGTGAATTTTGGGCTGCAAAAAGTTATGAGTGAGGCCTTGGCTCGCGAAGCCACTGCCGCTGGCTCCGGTCGAGGTGCGGCGGTTGCCTTGGATCCCCGCAACGGACAAATTTTGGCGGCTGTAAATTACCCAAGCTATGATAACAACTTATTTGCCCAGGGTATTAAGCAGGACGTGTATCAAAGCCTCTTGAATGACCCCAATCGACCATTGTTCAATAAGGTTTCGGGCGGTACGTATCCGGTTGGCTCGGTAATTAAGCCATTTGTTTCCGCGGCGGCTTTTCAGGAGAATATTATTAATGCCTCGACTGTCATCAAGGACGACGGTGAACTTTTGGTGCCGAATCAGTATGATCCTTCGATAGTGTATGAGTTTTCGAGCTGGAAGCCCGAAGGCTTGGGCATGGTTGATGTGTATCGTGCGCTGGCGATGAGTTCGGACGTGTTTTACTACATGGTTGGCGGTGGTTATCAAAACTTTAAAGGGCTTGGTGCAACTAAATTGCTGGATTATTACAAAAAGTTTGGGTTTGGTTCCAAAACCGGGTTAGATATTGGTGACGAAACGGCTGGATTCTTACCGACTCCAGAGACCAAAAAGAAAAATACCGGCGAAGATTGGTATGTAGGTGATACCTACAATATCTCGATTGGTCAGGGGAATTTTATGGCCAGCCCCCTGCAGCTTGCAACAGCTCTTTCCTCTGTTGCGAATGGTGGCACGCTGTATAAGCCGTATTTGGTGAAGGAAGTGGTGGATGAAAATGGAAAAACCGTGCGTACGGTGGATTCACAGAAGGTTCGTTCTGATTTTATTAAGCCAGAGTATTTAAGTATGGTGCAGAAAGGTATGCGCGATGTGATTACGTCTGGAACAGGCTGTTGTTCAACGAATCGTGAGGTGCCTGTAGCGGTAGCTGGTAAGACCGGAACGGCCGAGACAAGCTCAGAGGGCTTTGATGGTAAAAACCGGCGTACCAAGCCTCACGCTTGGTTTGAGGCCTATGCTCCGTATGAAAACCCTGAAATTGTTATTGTGGCGCTGGTCGAAAACTCTGGCGAAGGCGCTGAATTCGCGCTACCAGTAGTACGAGACTCCCTTAAGTGGTATTTCACCGAAGGAAAGAAATAGTTTCTAAAAAATCGCTTGACGAGCTAAGATACGCCGTGCAATAATACGTTCCGACAAGGATTAAAACCTGGTGGAGCACGTCTGGCAAGGCTCAGGATTGAGGCCTTTTTTTCTTAGAAATGTTTCCACTACTAGGAGGGTGCAAGGAGTTATTATGAATAAGAAAGCAATCTATGTTACCAGTGAAGGAATCGAGAAATTGCGCGCAGAGCTCGATGATTTGGTTAATGTACAGCGTAAAAAAATTGCTGCAGCTTTAAAAGAAGCTAAAGAATTTGGTGACCTGTCCGAAAACGCGAGCTGGGATGATGCTAAAGAGCGACAGGCGTTTATTGAAGGACGTATCGCCGAGATAGAAAATATCCTCAAAAACGTAGTCGCTATTGAAAAAGGGAGTGCCGACAAAGTGGATGTTGGTTCTACTGTGCACGTTGAACTCGAAGGTGGTACACAGGAGTTTGAGATTGTAGGTTCGACAGAAGCCGATCCGGCAACTGGTAAGATTTCCAATGAAAGCCCAATCGGTAAGGCACTGCTTGGCAAAAAACCCGGGGACGAGGTGGAAATTGAAGTTCCGGCCGGCGTGATAGTCTATAAGATCAATAAGATTAGCTAGCATAAGCAGCCAAAGCTTCATAAGAAAAACCACCTCGTAGACAGGTGGTTTTTCTTATGAAGAGATAAAAACTGGTAAAATAGGAAAAGCATATGACTGAACATACATCAAAATACTGGCTCAACGCGCTACTAGACGAAATTGAAGCCCGCAAGCAGGGCGGAAGGATTTTGGTAGCTTCGGGTATTACGCCATCGGGCCCATATCACGTTGGGCATGCTCGCGAGATTTTGACAGCCGAAGCTGTGCGCCGTGGGCTGGAGGTGCGAGGTCGAGAGGCGCTGCATATTCATAATGTTGACGACTCTGATGCACTGCGTAAACGTTACCCATATTTACCGGAAAAATTTGAGGCCCAAGTCGGTAAGCCAGTATATTTGGTGTCAGCTCCAGATGAAAGTGGTCGTAGTTATGCTGATTATTATTTTTCAGAGTATGCGGCAGCTGCAAAAAAGCTGGAAATACCCATGGAGATTTGGCGGTCGCATCAAGAATATCAACGGGGAGTTTTTGCCGACGCAATTATTACTGCCCTCACTCGGCGCGACGAAATTGCCCGTATTCTTGCAAAAGTCTCGCAGCGTGAGGTGCCAGCCGATTGGCAGCCCATCCAGATCCTGGACGCTACCACCAAAAGCCTACGAACGGCTGAGTATCTGGGATTTGATGCGAATACCTACATAGTTGAATATCGTGCAGCCGATGGAGTTGTACATCAAGCGGATGTGCGTGCTGGTGAAATTAAGCTTGATTGGCGTGTAGATTGGCCGGCTCGTTGGGCAATCTTGGGCGTTGATGTCGAGGGCTTTGG
The DNA here is from genome assembly GCA_964646575.1 of uncultured Candidatus Saccharibacteria bacterium. Classification (GTDB taxonomy): domain Bacteria; phylum Patescibacteriota; class Saccharimonadia; order CAILAD01. The sequence continues at coordinate 3,524 of CAZYFT010000004.1, forward strand.
CAAAGAGCACGCTACAAAAGGCGGAAGTTACGAAACTGGCGCTGCAATTGTGCGAGAGATTTTTGATGCTGAACCTCCAATCGCGGTGCCATTTAACCCCATTAATCTTAAGGGTGATAATCAAAAAATGAGTTCTTCACTGGGTAATTTGGTCACGATTGCGGATGCGCTGGAGGTAATCCCGCCAGATATCTTGCGCTACTTTGTGTTTAAGAGTCTGCCTCAGAAGGTTTTGGCTTTTGATCCGGGTATTGGCATGGGGCAGCTCATTGATGAGTACGCAGCTACAGAAGCGGCAGTGCGTAACGGTGAAACAACGCCATTTAAGGATGCCTGGGCAGTCTCGGTACTAGATCAAGAGCACGCTACGGTTTCGACTGTGCCGTTTACTCATCTGGCCACGGTGTATCAAACTGCTCGCGGTGATAGTGAGCGAGTTTTGGAGTTACTCACCAAGACTGGACATGCTCAAGCTGTGCGTGAAGACGCCAGCGTAATTCTGCGTGAGCTTACCTATGTTGCGGCCTGGCTCGAGCGGTTTGCTCCTGAAGCCTTGAAATTTTCGATTTTAGATGAAGTCCCTCAACTCCAGCTTGATGCTCTTCAGCAGTCCTTTCTAGACTCACTGCACCAAAACTTGCGAGAAGCTGCCTGGGAGGGTGAGAGTTTACAGGCAGTTATCTTTTCTACGGCTCAAGCTGTTGAGTTGCAACCTAAAGATGCGTTTAAGCTTCTCTATGAATTGCTGATTGGTAAGACGGCAGGTCCAAAGCTGGGTCCATTTTTGGCAAGTTTGGAGCGTGACTTTGTCCTTGAACGCCTCAAGGCCTTTCTTTAGAGGTGGTATAATAAGGGTATGTTAACGCCGGCATATATTCGAGAAAATACTGATGAAGTGCGCGCTTCGATTGCTCGTCGCAATATGTCGGTGGATCTTGATCGATGGCTGAAGCTCGACATGCGCCGTTCAGAGCTTATCCCTTTGGTTGAGGTTGCGCGCTCCAAACTGAAACTTGCCGACAAGCCTACTGAGGAGCAGCTAGTGCAACTGCAAAAAGATAAGCAAGAGTTGGCGCGCCATGAAGAAGAGCTAAAGTACGTTGAGGCAGAGTGGCAGCGACTGTTGGAGGATATTCCTAATCTTATTGCAGAGGGTACTCCCGAAGGTGGAGAAGATGCAAGTGAGGAGGTGCGAGTTGGTGGCACTAAGCCAGAATTCGGCTTTGAGCCGAAAGACCATTTGGCGTTGAATGAGACGCTCAATTTTATTGATTTTGAGGCTGGTGCCAAAGTGGCTGGTAGTCGTTTTTACTACCTGCGCGATCGAGGCGTACGACTGTGGGACGCCGTGCAGGCGTTAGCAAAAGCAGAATTACGTCGACGCGGCTTTGAGTTTTTGTATGTGCCAAACATGGTTAATTCTCGGGTTGCCGCAGGTACTGGGTTTTTGCCTCGAGGTGAAGAGAGGCAGATTTATAAGGCCGAGGGCGAAGATCTGAACATGATAGCAACTGCCGAGCTACCTCTCACAGGGTTTGCGATGGATGAAGTTATTGATGTAGAAAAGCCGATCCTGCTCGCGGCATCTTCACCATGTTACCGACTTGAGGCTGGGGCCTATGGTAAATTCTCCAAAGGTTTGTATCGCGTGCATCAGTTTGAGAAGCTGGAAATGTACATATATGCTCAGCCAGATCAAAGTGAGGATTTGCTCGAAGAAATACTGGCTATAGAGGAGTCGATTTGCGAACAGTTAGAAATTCCATATCACGTTATCCGTATTGCCGATGGTGACCTCTCAGCACCTGCATACAAGAAATACGATCTAGAGTATTGGAGCCCAGTTGACGGTAGTTATCGAGAGCTCACCAGCTGTAGTGATTGCACGGCTTATCAGGCACGTCGTCTGAATATCCGTTATCGAACAGCTGACGGAGCTTTAGCGCATCCGCATACGCTCAATGGTACGGCCGTAACATCGAGCCGCACGCTCATCGCCATACTAGAAAATCACCAAACTGAGGATGGCCGAGTGCGTTTGCCTGCGGCACTGGCGAAATATTATGGGGAGGAATATCTATGATGAAATACACTGTTTCAGCACGCAAATTAGAAGTTGATCGTGAGCTGACAAACTATATTGAGCGCAAAATCGCCAAACTGGATCGGTATTTTCCACGCTCTCACCGTCCAGTTGGTGTTCGAGTAGAATTACATCGTGATGAAGCAGCAGCGCCCGACAAACGTTATGTTGCCTCGGCGCATATTGAGGTGCAGGGACCAGATTTGCATGCCGAAACCGCCACCATGAATCCGCACAGTGCAGTGGATATATTGGAAGCCAAGCTAAAGGAACAAATTCGCAAGTATAAAGAAAAGCACGCTCCTAAGCGGTTCACTCTCAAGCGTAATACTTCGGTAGAAACGGCCTAATCTTCATATGTTTTTAAGGGGGCTCACAGGTTGCAGGTGGTACAATAGGAAGGTTAGTTATGGCTATTAATTTAAAAACATTCTTTGGTGATCCGAACGCGCGTGAAATTAAGAAGGCGCGTTCTCGTGTGGAGCGTATCAACTCATTGGAAGCTGAAATCCAGAAGCTGTCCGATAAAGAGCTTCGCGCTCAAACCGATACGTTTCGCAAGCAGCTCAAAGACGGCAAGAAGCTCGATGATATTTTAGAGCGAGCCTATGCTGTGGCGCGCGAGGCCAGCAAGCGCGTTATTGGGCAGCGACACTTCGATGTTCAGCTCATCGGCGGCATCGTATTACACGAAGGTAAGATTGCCGAAATGAAAACCGGTGAAGGTAAGACATTGGTTGCCACCCTGCCACTCTACCTGAATGCCCTCGAGGGCGAAGGCGCACACCTCGTTACGGTAAATGATTATTTGGCTCGCATCGGTGCTGGCTGGATGGGCCAAATCTACCATTTTCTTGGTCTTACTACGGCGGTCATTATGCACGATTCAAGTTTTGTGTACGACCCAGAATACACCGATGAAGCGCACTCGGATGAGCGTCTCCGTCATTTGCGTCCTGTGACTCGTAAGGAGGCTTATGCGGCGGATATTACCTACGCTACTAATAACGAGCTAGGCTTTGATTATTTACGTGACAATATGGTGCAACACCTCGATCAGATGACGCAGCGCGGATTGCATTTTGCGATTGTGGACGAAGTTGACTCAATTTTAATCGACGAAGCTCGCACGCCTCTGATCATTTCTCAGGCTAATGCGAAATCCACCGACCGCTACTACATGTTTGCTAAGATCGCGAAGACTCTCGTTCGTGACGAACACTATTCTCTCGACGAAAAGCAGCGAGCAGTAAGTCTTACAGATGAGGGAATTGCCAAAATCGAAAAAGCTCTAGGTGTTGATAATGTGTATGAAGCTGGTCGTATTGAAGACGTTCATCACATTGAATCCGCCCTAAAAGCCGAAGCTATCTTTCAGAAAGACAAAGATTATGTTGTTACGCCAGATGGTGAAATTGTTATTGTTGATGAGTTCACCGGTCGTTTACTCCCCGGACGTCGTTATAGCGAAGGGCTGCATCAGGCCATTGAAGCTAAAGAGGGTGTAACTATCCAGCAGGAGAGCCAAACGCTGGCAACAATTTCATTCCAGAATCTTTTCCGTCTGTATGGCAAACTAGCCGGTATGACGGGTACGGCGGCAACTGAAGCCGAAGAATTTGGCAAAATCTATAAGCTCGAAGTAACAACGATCCCTACTCATAGACCGATGGTACGCCAGGATTTGCCGGATAGAATCTACAAAACGCTGCCGGCTAAGTTTGGTGCTGTAGCTGACGAGGTGAAAGAGCGCCACGAGAAGGGTCAGCCAGTTCTTTTGGGTACTGTCTCGATCGAAAAGAACGAACTGCTCAGCCGTATGCTCACCAAAGTTGGCGTTCCACACCGAGTATTGAATGCCAAAAATAACGAAGCCGAAGCAGAGATTGTGTCTGCCGCTGGTCAGCGCGGCGCAGTAACACTTGCCACCAATATTGCGGGTCGTGGTACGGATATTGTGCTGGGTGAAGGTGTTAATGAGCTGGGTGGTTTACATGTAATTGGTACCGAGCGACATGAATCACGACGCATTGATAACCAGTTGCGCGGTCGTGCTGGTCGTCAGGGCGATGCTGGTTCAAGCCAGTTTTATGTGTCACTTGAGGACGATTTGATGCGTATTTTTGGGAGCGACAAGCTTTCTTCGATGATGGATGCGCTGGGGCTTCCTGAGGATACGCCAATTGAGAATCGCATGGTCTCCCGCTCGCTAGAATCGGCTCAGAAAAAGGTGGAAGGTCACAACTTTGATACCCGTAAGCACTTGGTTGATTACGATGATGTGATGAACCAGCATCGCGAGATAATCTATGCGCGCCGGCGCCGGGTTTTAAAGCAAGATTCTCTCAAGGAAGACTTACTGCCGATTTTTGAGTCCGAGTTTCATGCGCTTATTGAGGCGCATACTGATACGCAGACAGAAATTTTAGATATTGAGAAGTTAGCCGAGGCCGTTCGAGATATTATTCCTTTACCAAAAGACTGGGAAAAGTCTGTCGAGCGTCGAGATAAAGAGGCTTTGGTCGAAGAATTTATGAAAATTACCAAAGATATGTATCGCTCTCGTGAAATGGAGTTTGGCGATGAAGGTGTTATGGTGATTGAGCGTCTCGTCAGTCTCAAAACGATTGATACGGCCTGGCTTGAGCATTTAGAGGCGATGGATCATTTGCGCGATGGTATTGGTTTGCGTGGTTACGGACAGCGCGATCCGCTCGTAGAATATAAAGCTGAAGCATATCGTATGTTCGGCATGTTAACTCATCGGATCGATTCTGAGATTGTTCACACGCTCTTCAAGGTGCGCGTGGATATTGCGAATAAGCCTGAAGACGAAGCGATTGAAACAGAAATCACCCAGGCGGCAAAAAAAGCGGTTACCTCGGGGCCGACTGAGTCCGTTCAGCCCACAAAGCAAAAAGCCTTGAAGGAATCTGAACGTTCTGGTAGAGAATCCGGCCCCATCCGCCGAACTGCTTCAACTCCAAAGAAAAAGTCAAAAAAGAAGAAGAAGCGTCGCTAATCTCAAAAAAGTCCCCCACCCAAGGGCTTTTTTGTTATCATAAGAGCAATGGGCGATAAATCACATGATGTTATGCATGGCTTTGACGAGTTAGATCCAAGCCGGTTTGGTGGCTCTGAATTTCGAGGGGTTGAATTGGCCAGCGAGTTATCGCAGGCGCACACCGATGACGTCGAAGTAGAACCAACTCCTAAAGATTCGCGTAGAGCGCCCACCTTTGGAGATGTGGCAGCTCAATTACCAGTAGTAGAGCGAGAAATTGCTCAAGCCGAGAGTAGATTAGCCGCGTTAGGCGAATCTGGTGATGCTGAGGAGTTGGGAAGAGTCTCGAGCTATCTTGCATCCTTGCAGGGTGAGCGCACCGAAATTCAGCAAGCTATGGAGAAACTCACGATTAAGCTTGATAATCCTGTGCTGATTGAAGACGCGCCACAAGCCAATCACACGGAGCTCTCAAAAGCGAATGATCCTTACAGATACTTTGACCGACCCTTGGGTGATATTAAGAGAGAGCTACGTAAAATTCGAGGCTGGGATGGAGTACGGGCTCGGATTAATCGTCGACATGGTGATTCATTAGGTGGCGATAAGGAGCCGGCTGAGATTTTACTTGATAATCTCGCACATGAAGTGAAAGCTGGTATGCGTCCAGTAACAAAAGCAATTTGGTCAGAATTTTATGATCGCTACAATCCGGATGGAAGCATGAAGAATACATCGAGCGACAAACCTAAAAAGCCATCTACTGATAAGCAACAGCCCCAGGGGAATGCACGTCAAAGAAAGCAAGTAAAGCAAGCTGAAGATTCACGGCGCATTCGTGAAGCGCGATATTTTGATAGTAATGATTATGATAAGGACGATGAGCATGAGCTGCGTCTTCCTCCAGATGAATGGGTACGAAAAAATCGGCAAAATGACTTGCCAGACGAGAACCAAACCGGTTATGATGACGAGGATAAACGAAACAGGAGTGGTGCAATGCCAGCACAGCCAGAGCGGATAAGTGATGAAGATGTTAACCAAAAGTTTGGTAGCGAACTTGGCGACGATTTAAAGCAAATACTTGCTGAGAATGATACGGAAGCGTTTTATGGCGCTCCAGCGAGTCCGTTGAGTGCTGAAAGTAGCGGCGGTCAGTCTCAACCCATTCCAACAGAGTCATCACGTCCTGTTCAAACAAATTTTGACAGGGCCACTCCGTCGAATCCTGCTCAATCTGGAGAAGCCCAGCTTCAACCCATGACGCGCGTTGAGCGACAAGAGTCGATCGAGAACGATTATCAGTTTGAAATTGGTGGCGTTACCTTCAAAAATGGCGAAATGGTCACTTATACAGAAGCGGATGGCGATAAAGCTCCACACATGATTATTCAAAAAGTTGGTGAGAATCCGGCTCGATTGCGTTTATTGAATCTAGAAAGCGGCACTGAGTTTGCAATTGATGAAGATAGTATTTCGCGTATCGAAAAACTTCAAGATGGCGAAGGCGGAGGGGGTACTCCAGAGGACGATGATGACCCGATTGATCGAGAAGGGGGCGAGCCGTTTGAAAAGGGCAGCTACCTAGATGGAGTGCCAAAAATACCGTCAGCTGAAGAGATCTTGGCATTAGCTGAAGGTGCGCGCTTAAATGTTGATGCTCAAATACAAGCTGTGGCGCAAGCAAAAGAGCAGCGGGAAAAGTTCTTTGGGCGCACGAAGCGTGATCAGACTGCACTAGAGCAGGCAAATCAGGGTCTTGAGTCGGCATATTCTCAATACATGGATAATTGGGCGGCAGTTTTAGCTGACTATCGTGAGGTTGAAACCGATATCAATGAATATAAGGCTGACATGCAAGAGAAGATTACCGTACTTGACGAGTCGATTGCTCGCCTTGAGGCAGATACGCAATTGCCGCCGGCACTCCGTCAGTCTCGGATTGATCGACGCAAGGAGCGCATTTTAGAGGCTCGCGAGGCTATCCAGAAATGTGATGAGCAATTAGAGAACTTGCGGCAGGGCGTTGAAGAAGTGACTCGTCGCGTTGAGGTTGAGATGATTATTGAGATGGCTCAGACTCGCTCGAAAATTGAAGCGGCGCAGTGTGCACTAAAGGTAGGTACAAGATCTGAAAAGTTCCGTACTTTCTGGCGATCTAAAAATGGTCGACGTGCCCGTTTGGCAGTTGGTGCGGCTCTTGGTATAGCTGGCGCTGCAATTGCTATGACTGGCGTTGGTGCTGGTGTGGGTAGTGCGATGGTGGCGGGTGCTGGTGCGGTCATGCGTGGCACAGGTGGATTTATGGCCACTGAGGCCGGGTGGAATACGCTACACACTAGACGCGCTAATAAGAATGATTTACAGGGTCGTACTGAAGCGTGGGGAGCTCAGTCAGCAAGTACACAGATCGAGGCAGGGCGAGATATGGAGTATATCTCTACTAACTCAGAGGGGCTTGGGGCTGAAAACATGACGGAGCAAGAGATCGCAGCGTTTCTAGAGGCCAATGCTGGTGCCCTGTATAGCGATCGAGTGTTGCGAGGCGCGTTAGCTGGTAACTCGGAGGCTTCTGCAACCGCTGCAAGTTTACTTTTAAAGGCACAGCTTGACCGAGTTAATAGCGATGCAAGATCTAATCGCCACGCAAAGCGAGCTGGCGCCGTTGTTGGAGTAGCAGCTGCAGCTGCACCTTTCGTTCTGAGACACTTCTTGAGCGGGCCACCTGAAAAGCCGCCCGTGGCAGAACCGAGCCCGCCAGTGCCACCAACAGAGGCAGTTAATCTCGATGAATATCAGTGGTATGGTTTGGCTAGTCGTGATCCGCAACATGCTGCTGAGAACTTTACTCGTATGATAGCTAATGCTACACAAGAACAGATTGCTCGTGGCGATGCATTAAATGCCGTAATTCGTGGGGCTCGCGATTCCTTGGCGCACACTATGACCACTTCTCAGCAGCAGGAGTTTGCAAGTATTATTGGTTTGGCTGCAACTGAGAAGCCTGGTGAAGAAATTCTGCGCGTGTTGCCTGCTATTGCTCGAAACGTAACGAGCGGTATGTCCCCAGATCAGATCTATAATCTTTACGGTATTACGCCACCGGCAGTATAAGTAATAAGGAGTACGATATGAATCCAAATCAACCCAATCAACCAGATATTTTCACCAGACTCGGTATGGCTTCGGCTAGTGATGAGCAAAAACAGCAGCTCGCCGAGCAGCTCGCTGACCTCACGATGACTCGCGTGCTCAGCAAAGTTTCAGATCAGATTACTGAAGAACAGATGAATGAACTTGAACGGCTGATCGATACTGGTGGAGATCAGGTTGATGATCGACTGCGGCAGCTCGTACCGAACTATGATGAGTTGATTGCGTCTACCGCTCAGGAAGTTGGGGATCAGCTTGTTGCTGATCAACAGGCTGTACTTGCTAAAATGCGCGAAAAAGCCGCTCAGCAACACTAAGAATAATCAATAAAAACATTGACCATACTATATATTTATGGTATGGTTTTTGTGTTATTCGCACCTGACAATTTGTCCCGAGAAAAATGAGGCACAGCATGCGTGACGACAAGCCCGGAATGAGCTTGGACGAATTCGCCGAGCTCGACCCAGAAGAAGTTGCCGCCCAGTGTGGTGGCGCAACCCCGGCCGAAGATGGCCCCAACCCCGGCATTGCCGGAGAACAGGAGGCCGTCATGGCCGATACCGAAGAGACCACCGATCCCGCTCCGTCCGAGGAGCCTGCCGGGCGCAGAGGTGCACAGCGCGCCTCAGATCTCCTCCCGATCTTGCGCCAGGCCGATCCGTCACTGGATGACGCATCGGCTCTCGAGCTGCTTCAGGAGATCTTGAACGAAGACCGTGATGCAGGCAAGCTGCCGCGTGTCATCAAGAGCTCCTCGGAGTACGTTCCGGCCGCGCTCGAGCCGAAGGTTCGAGCGTTCGTTGCCGCGAACGGCACCGACGATTCAGGCGCAGACAATCCGGCCCAGCCGGCTGTCGCTGATGGCACTGACTCGCCGCCCTTCGATCAGGACGCTCCTGGTGCTTCGGCGCCCGATGGCGATCCGGTCGACAGCGGCGAGACGCCTCCAGCTTCGGAGCCCGAAGCCACTTCGGTGGAGTCGGCGGTCGAAGCGAGCGGTGAGAGTCGGCTTGACTCCTACCGCCAGGCTTTGCGACCGTTGCTCGAAGCATCTGTCGCAGCTCGCGAAAACGGCACGCGCGACGAAGCAGATGCTGCCGTCTGGAGGCTCGCTGAGGCCATCTTCGATCAGGGGTTCACTCTATATCGAGAGCTGAGGCAGTCGGATGAAGAGGCCGAGAAGCGTCTGTTCCAGCTTCGTATCGAAGAAGGGCAGACCGTACCGCTTTCGGTCACCAGGGATGAGATCGCAGCCAATCCCGATTTGCGTGAGCAGGTCTGGTACTACCGGACAGCGGTTCGGTCCACCCTGCGAGTCTTTGAAGGCCACGAGACCATCCAGGAGCTTCTGGAGGATTTCACCTGGCCCTCGGAGTCTCACTTCCGACGTCAGCAGAGTGCGCGTTCTCGCAACCACTCACGGAGTGCCACGCGCACAGCGGTTCCGGGGCTTCCACCTCGACCCGCATCCGAGGAGCCGGCGAGCAGCTCGACGGACGACACACCCCCTTCCGAGCCCGTGACGGGTGTCGCAAACACCGGTGCCCCGAAGGAGCTCGAGGGCCCTCCCACTCAGGAGGTTCCCGTTGTTCGGACGAGTGAGGGGCGTCGTACGGTCAGCAGCAGTGATGCTCCCGAGCCGGAGCGCCATGTGGTGCGGGGTGGTGGCCGAGCAGCCATGCGCCCCTCATCGAAGGCACCAGCTGCGGCGCGTCAATCCAGCGATCCGGTCGAAGAGCCGGACGCTCAGCAGCCTCAGGCCGATGGACCAGCCGACAGTGCAGATCGTGATGCGAGTCGCGGTAAGCGGAAGTCGGACGAGTCCTTCTTGGTCGAACTGCCGGATGAGGTTTTCGAGGCTGCCGTCAAGGCGGTGATCGAGGATCCTGATCCGGAGCAGTGCTGGGCATTCCGCTCGGCAGACGCAGTTCGTGCTGAGGCGGAGCGGCGCATCCTTGTGGAGTCGGGTCGGCTGAGCGCCGTCTGATTTCACTTCGGGCGATCTGGGTAACTCCAGGTCGCCCTATTTTTTTGTTAACTTTCTTTGGCATAAGCATATTGACTTTACAAAAAACTATTGCAAAATTATGCATTTTATGCTATTATGCAACGGTATTCGTACCTCAACCCGGGTGTTGAAAAACCCCGGCACAACACACCCCGGGAGGGGACATGGCAAACCGAACCCAACGAACCGCACACGCGGAGGTGCTGCTCGCGCAGCGTCACCGTGCCGAGCACGACGACATCACTCGCCGCCTCGGCGAGGCGGAGGGCAAGCTGCAGCGTCTCGACGCTGCCGTCCAGGACCGTGAGGCCCAGCTCGATGCCGCCACCAGCGAGTGGCTCAAGGGCATCGTGCGCGAAGAGCTCGCGGAGCTCAATCGCGAACGTGAAGACGTCAGGGGCCAGGTCTCCGGCTTCCGGCAGGAACTCCAGCAGTTCGGCGAGCGGCTCGGAACCGTCGAGAACAACGTTCTTGGCCTCGGCAGTCGCATCGAAGGGCTGCAGGTCCACTCGGAGGCCCACGCCACCGCGATCTCGCGGCTGGAGGCGGCCAACGGCTGGATCCCGCTCATCGGTGGGGTCATCACCGCGCTCGTCGTCTACTTCTTCATCGAAGGAGTGGAGTGGGTGCGAGGTGATCGCTTCACCACACAGAACCAGTGGTTCTGGGCAGTGCTCATCGGTGCCATCGTCGGCATCGTGCTGACCTGTCTGCCCGGTAACGGGCGCAGCATCATCACGCGTTCCACCGCCTCGGCGGGCGGAAACGTGGTGGTGGCACCGCAGCCTCCGGCAGATCAGCCGGCACCAGCTGCGGGCGTCACGCCTCCGCCACCCCCTCCTGCCGGGAGCCAGTTCTCGACTGTGCAGGCTGCAGCCGTAGCCAGTGCGTCGACGAACTGACCCCGCGCTTCCTGGGGTCTTCGGACCCCAGGAAGACACACTTTTGGTTTTATTCTGGCCTTGAACGTGAACCTCTTGTAAAACAGAGATGAACGCTTGAAGTCAGAACCAGAACCTGAACATCCATCAAGAGTCGCATTCGCGACACCGACCACAAGGAGGTGCGCGATGAGCGCTCCCAACTCTGCCCAGCAGAGGTTCTTCTTCAGCATCATCGGCGCTGCTGCGCTGTTGTTGTTGCTCTTCCCGGTCATCAAGGTGATCGCCGGCCCGCCCGACGCGGGTGCCGACGACGACCCGCCTGCGACCACGGCTCCAGCCGGCACGTGCGGCGTGAACCAGGTGTTCTTCGCTCGTGAGACGGAGGGCAACCAGTTCGGCCCGGCCGCTCCGGAGGACCCCGCCAACGTGGCGGCAACGCAGGCGGACTTCGCCTCGCGGCGCTGCTCTGATGCGGCACTCCTCACAGGCGACTCTGAGTACCTCTTCAACGAGTTCTCGGACCCCGCCACCCGCGTGCAGAAGACCGTCGACCTCATGTCGAACCCGGACGCCTGGGCCCTCACCGAGATGCGCTTCCAGGCGCGCCTCAACGAGGCTACCAAGGTGGAGATCGTCGAGATGAGCGGCGCGTACCAGACCATGGACATGGAGGACAAGGGGAGGATCATCCCCGAGGTCTACCAGGTTCCGGTCGAAGCCGCGCCGTTCAAGGTGATCCGCTTCACGTTCCCGGACGGGACCGTGAAGCAGTTCAAGCTCAATTGCGGGTACCAGCCCGTGGAGCAGAACTTCCCGCCTTCGGTTCCCGGCAAGGGCGCTCCGCCTGCGCCAAACCAGCCCTCGCGGCCGGTGACGCCAGGCAAGCCCGGACGGCCGACCACGCCCGTGACAACGCCCGAGGCTCCCACTACCACTTGGAAGTGCCAGCAGGCAGTCGCGAACGGCCAGACGTGCGGTTCGGGTGGCAACAACCATCCTTCCCACGTGGACACCGAGCCGCTTCCGCCCACTCTGGACTACGTTCCGGGGAACGCTGAGGACTCGGCGGCGGATCCGGCTGACGGGGTGATCATCCCGCCGGGCGGCAACATGAGCCCGGGCGACACCAACGGGACGACCGGTGGCAACACCGGCTTCGACAACCCGGAACCGACCGAGGCCACGCCTCAGCCGGTCAACGAGCCCGGAGACCCTGGGGCGCCGGCCTAGCCGGTAGTTCCCAAAGGGTGTTCAGGTTCATCAGGGGCGGACGTGCAAGCGTCCGCCCCTTCAACTTTTATTGAGTCAAATCTGTTGAAACCAGCATATTTAGCTGACAAAAACTATTGACAAAAAAGCTTAAGTATGATAATATTTACAGGTAATTGTTCACCTTTGCGGACAATAAACCTTTACAACTACAGGAAAAATACTGCAATTATTACAGAGATTGACCACACGCATAAATGTTAAATAACCATAAGCGCTTTCCGACATTACGTCGCGAAAGAAAGGAGTCTCATATGATGACTGTGCTTTCTAAGTTGCGCTATGTAGCCTTCGCTGCATTGCTCAGCCTTCTGCCATTGGCAGCTCACGCCACGAGCCAGGTGCGCCTTGAATCAAAACTTGGTGTTGCTAACGCGAGTGCCGGTGAGAATACGTACAAGCCAAGTACCAGTGCAAAAACCGACGAAACCGTTCAAGTTCAGCTTTGGTACCACAACATGGAAAATGCCGATAGCGGCAAAGTAGCCAATAATGTAAAAGCAAAACTTCAGTTGCCAACCGCAGCTGGAAAAACCCAGAAAATCAACGGTACAATCTCTGCAGACAATGCCAACACGGTAAACTCAAGCGCAAATGTAAACCTTGCACTTGATAACAGCCGTCTCGAGTATGTTCCAGGAACTGCAGTTTGGCGCCACAACAAGGGCACCAACGAGCAGCCTAACTGGGTAACTGACACACTTACCGCAGCTCAGGAGCAACAGCTTTTGACTACGGGTGTAGTACTCGAAAATGGTAAGCCATGCTTCAACTTCGAAGCTAGCGTATCTGTAAAATTGCGTGTTAAGACCGATATGGTTTCTATAACCAAACAAGTTCGTGTTCTTGGTGAAAAAGAATGGAAGAGTGAAAACACTGCAAAAGCTGGTGACACACTTGAATACCTCATCACCTTTAAGAACGAAGGAAATACTGTTTTGAAGGATCTTGCAATTGCTGACAACATGCCAGCTTCTGTAACCTACGTAAACGGTACTACTCAACTTAAAAACATGAACAACCCGAACGGCATTAAGATTACCTCTGATAAAGTCACAAGTGGCGGAATCAATGTAGGTAGTTATGCCCCAGGTTCTGTTGGTTATGTATGGTTCCAAGCGAAGATTGATCCTAATCTTAAGCCTGGCTCATATACCATGAAGAACGTTGCTGGCGTAAAAGCTGGTAACATCATGCGTGAAAACTATGCAGTCACTAAGGTTACAGTTGCAGGTAAGCCCACGCCTACCCCAACCACACCTCCTGTATCTCCAACTCCAACTCCTACCACTCCGGTAACTCCTGAGCAGCCAACCCTGCCTCAGACTGGTATCGAAACTGGTGTTGCTGGTCTGTTGGGAACCGGTGGTCTCACCTACGCTGGTTATTTCTACCGAAAGAGCCGCAAAGGTTTGAGCGCTGCGTTGAAAAACGTTGTAAAGTAACATCCTGCAGTTTGTAGGTATACGCCAAGCTCCCTCGAAGTGAAATTTTCACTGACGGGGAGTTTTGGTTTATATGGTGCTAGAAACAGGTATAATACTACCGATATGAAACCAATTATTGATCGACTCACTAAGCTGTTAGATGAAGTGCAAGGTGCAATTCATCAGCTTAATCTAGAAAGTGAAGAAAAGGTGCTTGCTGAGCTCGAAGCTCGCATGAATGCGCCTGATTTTTGGTCTGATCAAGGCGAAGCTCAAAAGGTCAGTCAAGAAGCTGCTCTGCTACGCAAGTTTATCGAGAGCTGGCAAACGATGGAAGAGTCGATTAAGACAATGCTCGAGCTCGCAGAAATGTCGGATGAGTCCTTATTAGATGCCATGGAGGAGTCTACGGCAAGCATCGAAGAGTCAGTACGCCAGATGATGATTACCGTAAAGCTGGCGGGTGATTATGATAAAAACACGGCAATTGTGCAAATTTCGGCTGGTGCTGGCGGCACCGATGCTCAAGATTGGGCGGAAATGCTCCTAACTATGTACACCAAAGCCGCAGAAAAACTTGAGTTAACTGCTAAATTGATTGATATTTCTCGCGGCGAGGAAGCTGGCATAAAATCTGCCACGCTGGAAATTGAAGGTCCGTTTGCCTTTGGAAAGCTGAAAAGCGAAAAGGGTGTCCATCGTTTAGTGAGGCTTTCACCTTTTAATAGCGATAGCTTGCGCCAAACCAGTTTTGCGCTGGTTGATGTAATTCCGGAAATTCCGATGGAGCAGATAGAGCTCGATGAAAAAGACTTACGCATTGATGTGTTTCGAGCTGGTGGGCATGGTGGCCAGAGCGTAAATACCACCGATTCGGCGGTGCGCATCACTCACATTCCAACCGGCATTGTGGTTTCAATTCAAAATGAACGTTCGCAGCTCAAGAATAAAAATAAAGCCCTGTCGATTTTGGCGGCAAAGCTTGCTGAATTGGCGCGTGAGCAGCATTTAGATTCTGTGGCCGAGTTGCGTGGGAAAGTCCAGTCAGCCGACTGGGGTCAGCAAATTCGTAGCTATGTATTGCATCCGTACAAAAAAGTAAAAGATCATCGCACAGATTATGAAACTAGCGACACAGATGCGGTTCTGGGTGGTGAAATCGAGCCATTTATCGAAGCCTATTTGACTCAGAACCTATCTGATGAACAGAAAAATTAGTTAATGCGCTGTAGTTGGGCGCCGAGAGCCTGCAGGCGCTCCTCAATACGTTCATAGCCGCGGTCGATGTGTTCGATGCGGTCAATCGTAGTTTTGCCCTGCGCGATAAGGGCGGCAATGAGTATGGTGGCGCCCGCGCGGATGTCGAAACTGACCAGATCCGCCCCAGCGAGTGGTGTTGGGCCGGTGATGAGGCCTGTGTGGGTGTCGCGGATGGCTACAGCTGCTCCCATGCGCTGCAGCTCAAAGAGATATTGCAGACGGCCTTCGTAGAGAGTTTCGAAAATTTCTGAGGTACCAGCACACTGAGTTAGCAGGACAGCCAAAGGGGCCTGCAAGTCACTCGGGAAGTTTGGGTATGGCTGGGTGCGTACATTGACGGCCTGGTAGTCGCCGCCGGGCAGAATATGGATTGTTTTGGAGTTTGGCAGTTGATATTGTACGCCGATTTGATCGAATAGCGTGAGAAGTACGTCGTGTTCATCACGAATAAAATCATGAATAATTACATCGCCGCGCGAGGCTGCCGCCGCAATCGCAATGGTGCCGCTCTCTAGCTGGTCGGGCGGTACTCGAAAAAGTGTACCATTGAGTATTTCGACGCCATGAATGGTGAGGTTGTGGGTGCCAACGCCCTCGATTTTAGCGCCCATTTGTTGCAACATCAGGCAGAGGTCAACTACATGAGGCTCGAGTGCTACCATCCTCAGTTCGGTTGTGCCGGTAGCAAGGACGGCCGCCATAATTGCGTTTTCGGCACCAGTTACGGTTAGCTCACCGAGTACCACGCGTCCGCCCTGGGGTTTGCCGGATACAGTAATGTGGCCTTGCTCGCGAATAACTGATAGCCCCATCGCCTGAAAAGCTTTGAGGTGTGATGCAAGTGGGCGAGCGCCAATGATGTCGCCGCCAGGTTGAGCTGCCGTGATACTACCAAGTCGGCCAACTGCCGCTCCCAAAATAAGCACCGAAGCGCGCATTTTTGCTGTGAGCTCGTCGGGAATTGTAGCGGTAGTTAGATTGCCTGCCTCAACCGTAACAGTATGGCCTTCGCGCCAGATTTTCGCCCCAAGTGAGGCCAAGATTTCTAGCATTACGTCAACGTCTGAAATGCGCGGCACATTTTCGAGCGTTACTTTTTCTTTAGTTAAGAGGCAAGCAGCCAGCATTGGTAGCACGGCGTTTTTAGAGCCAGCAGTGAACCATTCGCCTTGCAGGCGGGTTGGGCCAGTAATTACAAGCTTTGTCATACTGCTTATTGTAGCAGGCTTTATTTGCACCATGCAGTCGTGCACAAGCTCAAGCGCATATGCTAAAATGAATGCATACGTGATTTTACTTGATCGAGTTTCAGTGATGTATCCAAATAAGACGGTCGCTTTGTCGGGCGTCAGTTTGCATATACAGCCAAAAGAGTTTGTAACAGTGGTGGGTTCATCTGGTGCTGGTAAGTCCACACTTATTCGTCTTCTTATTAAAGAGGAGGTTCCGACGAGCGGAAAAATTATTGTTGGATCGATTGACTACGACACGATTGGTAAAACCAGTATTCCTCACTTGCGTCGCCGTATCGGCGTGGTTTTTCAGGATTTTAAGCTGCTGCCTAATCTTACAGTGTATGAGAATGTAGCTTTTGCGCTCGAAGCCAGCGGGGTTCGCACCTCAGAAATTAAGCGCGCGGTGCCAAAAATTTTGCAGTTGGTTGGTTTGGCAGAAAAGGCCAATAACTATCCTAAAGAAATCTCTGGCGGCGAAAAACAGCGCGTGGCCATTGCGCGGGCCTTGGTGCGAAATCCAAAAATTCTGATTGCCGATGAGCCGACCGGTAACTTAGACCCGAAAAATTCATGGGACATTATTGAGCTGCTTTTGAAGATTAACAAGTTTGGTACAACTGTGCTTCTGACCACCCACAATAAAGAAATTGTGAATGCTCTGAAGCGTCGTGTAATTACGATTCAGAATGGGCGTATTTTGAAAGACGAAAAAGTAGGACGTTACGTTCTATAACGGATTGGATTAGGAGGGTAAGACGATAATGATTACGCTGTGGCGCATGTTTAAGACTGGTTTTCGGAACTTGTTCCGGAACGCATGGCTTTCGATAGCAGCTACCGCAATTATGGTAGTCACCTTGGTGATTGTAGCGTTCTTTGCCTTCTCTGCACTCTTCTTGCAGAACCAGTTGGCGGCAGTTCGAGAGAAAATTGACCTCACGGTCTTCTTAAAAGATGAAGCTACGCCAGACCAGGTAAAGCAGCTGCAGGCTAACATTCAGACGTTTGATAACGTAGCCGAGGTGCGCTACGTATCTAAGACTGATGCCTTGGAGCGATTGCGTACTAGCTCAAAAGATGGTGAGCAGCTTGCCAAGACCGCTACAGAGATCGGCAATCCATTACCGGCATCACTAGAGGTGCGCACTGAAACGCTTGAGAACCTTGATTCACTCAACAGTCAGATTAAGGATGATAGTGGGGCGATAATTGTAGCGAGTACGAGTAATGATGACAGTGACGTTCGGCGTAAAGTTGTTGATCGCATTGTGTCGATTTCTAGCGGTGTTTCAAAGGTGGGTACGGTGATTTCTGTCGCCTTCCTCTTAATTAGCTTGATGATTATCTTTAATACTATCCGCATGGCAATCTTTACGCGCCGTGAGGAAATCGAGATTATGAAGCTGGTTGGAGCTACTAACTGGTATATTCGTGGCCCGTTTCTTATTGAAGGTGCGATGTATGGCATTATTGGCGCGACAATTGCTATGGCAATTACCTTACCTTTGATAAATGTGGCCCGGCCGCTCTTTACGAGTTATTTCAACGCCAGCGATGTTGTGACTTTTGTGACTGATCGTATTTTTTTGGTGACGCTTGCGATGTATACTTTGGGAATTGTCATTGGCACACTTTCGAGCTTTCTTGCGATCTCTCGTCATTTGAAGCTTTAGCATATTCTGTGATAGACTAACGGTAATGCTTACTGCTTCAAAATACAGATGGGGGTAGAAGCAAAAAAGGAGGGTGATGATCTTGATTCGACACCAAAATACTACAAAAAAACACCAACGATTCACTAGAATACTGGTTGTTCTAGCGGTTATTGGTGTGCTTGGCGTCTTGGCGCCGACTGCTTTTGCGGTTGATTATGATGCACAAATTAATGCGTTGCGTAATCAGATTAATCAGAACAAGAACTCTGCCAATCAAAAGCGCGCTGAAGGAGATACTTTGCAAGCTAAGGTTGCGGCCCTCAACGCCGAAATCTCTGCTGCGCAGAGTGCTCTCAATCTAACTCGTACCGAAATTACAAAGACCACTGAAGAGCTGGATCGCCAGAATGCCGAACTTGCCAAACAGGTAGATAACCTCAAGCAAAATCTCAAGACCATGTATAAAGATCGTGATGTTACGCCGATTGAGGTTTTGGCATCGAGCGAAAATCTCTCAGATTTTGTTGGTAAGCAACAATATATGGATGACTTGAAGGATAAGATTGAGTCGAATATTTCTGAAATCAATCGGCTCAAAGCAGAGCTTGAACAGAAGAAAACTACTTTGACCGAAAAAGCTGCAGATGAGAAGGCTCAAGTAGCTAATATCGCCGCTAAGCGATCCGAGCAGCAAGCTCTCTTAACTCAGACGCGGGGTGAAGAAGCCGCCTATCAGGGGATTGTTAAGCAGAACGAGTCACAACTTGCCGCTGTATTCGCAGCACGTGCTGAAGAAATTCGACGTAATGCTGCAGCTGGTGGAAGCTTTAGGGCTGGTGGTCAGTGTGGTGGCGGTTATCCGGATGTTTGGTGTAGGGCCGCGCAAGATAGTTTGGTTGATGACTATGGATATTACAATCGAGAATGTGTCAGCTACGCTGCTTGGAAACGTGCTAGTATTGGGCGCATGGTGCCGCGCTACTGGGGGAATGCTAATCAGTGGTGGCCTCGAGGCAGCGCTAGTGCAACCCCTGCATATGGGGATATTGTAGCTTGGCCGGATGGCCCGTGGGGACACGTGGCAATTGTTGAGTCAAATAACGGTAACTCGATTACGGTGAGTGAGTATAACTACAGTCCACGCGGCGGCTACTCTGTACGAACTATACCGATGAGCCAGTTGGGGAATGCCAGGTTTATTAAATAGTCACCAGTAATTTCTAAAAAATGGCTACCAAAAATAAAAAAACTGCAGGAAATGCTTTTCGAATCACATTCGCTGGGCTTTTCCTGTTTGTTTTTGTAGTTTCGGTCTCGGTGTGGTATCAGGCTCGTCCGGCGCATGCAGATGACTTGCAGCCGCTCATAGATGCAGTAACGAAGCAAATCCAGGATAACCAAGCGGTTGTAAATCAAAAACAAGCCGAAGGTGATACGCTGCAAAATCGATTAACGGCTATTCAGGCGGAGTTATCGGCGGCGCGGTCAAACCTTGAACTTACACGTTTGCGCATTGAGCAGACCAAGCTTGATCGAAAAAATACGGAGGCCGACCTTAAAAAAAATACAGAGCTGTTGCGTCAGAATATTGCTGCCGCCTATAAGCAGGGCGATGTTACGCCAATGGAGGTGTTTGCTTCCAGTGAGAACTTGTCCGACTTTGTTGGGCGGCAAGAATACTACGACTCTCTGCGCAATAAGATTATGGATAATGTGGACAGCATAAAGAATGCTAAAAAACAGCTCGAAGAATTTTCTCGACAGCTGCGCATAAAAGAAGAACAAGAAGGATTAGAAGAAAAAGCCATTGCTGCTAAGGAGGCTGAACAGGCCGAACTTCTGGCAAAAACTCGGGGTGACGAAGCTGCCTATCGGGCTCTTGTCGAGATTGATACCATGCGACTCGAGACATTGCGGGCTCAACAGACAGCTGCGATTGCCGCACAAAGCTTAGGTCGCGATTTTACGATGGCTACTGATTACCCTTGGGCGGCAGTGGAGCCATTTCCGAGTCGTGGCGTAGATCCATGGGGTTTTTATTATCGTCAGTGCACGAGCTATGCTGCCTGGAAGCGTGCAAGCATCGGCCGACCGCTACCTGCTTGGGGATTTTTAGGGCCAGCGAATGCGAAACAGTGGCCAGATTGGGCCGGGAAGTTTGGTATGCGCGTTGATACCACTCCAGAAGTGGGGGCTGCAGCAGTCTATCCAGTTGGTGAGTATGGGCATGTCATGATTGTTGAGGGGATTGTCTCGAACGGTGCACAGGTGTTGGTTTCTGAATTTAACGCCGATTGGGGTGGTCGGTATTCTCAATCCGTTTGGCCGGTGAGTTCGCTGGTGTTTATACATTAGCCCTAGCAGATTCTGAGTTGGCTCTGTACAATAGAGAAAAGCATGGGTGAAAAAGATACACAATCACCGGTTAAGAAACCTGGTGTAAGTTTAACGAGACTGCAGATAGCTGGCTGGGTTGCAGCGCTTGTTGTCATTGGCGGTGTAATAGGTGTATTTGGCTATAAGGCAGTCGTTACTCGCACTAATACAGCGGCAGCTACTTCGGAGCAGTTTCGTGAAATTCGGTCTATCCTGGAGTCGAGTTTTAACGGTGACCTAAACGATGAGAAGCAAGCTGAAGGGGCACTACGCGGGTATGTTGCGAGTCTTGGTGATCCGTATACGGTTTACCTTAACGCGAGTGAGGCAGAGGAGCTCTCTAATGATTTAGCTGGTCAACTCTCGGGAATTGGCGTTGAAGTTGGCCTCAAGAATGATCGATTAACGGTTATCGCCCCAATCGATGAAACTCCAGCTGCGAAAGCAGGCATTCGCGCTGGTGATGTTATTGCGACAATAGATGGACAGAGCACCAGCGAGTTAAGTCTTGATGAGGCCGTCAAAAAAATCCGTGGCGAAAAAGGTACAGAGGTAAAGCTGACTGTAGTGCGTGAGGGCGAAGAGCCAAAAGAGCTTGCGATAACTCGCGATCAAATTCAGGTTTCTAGCGTCAAGTATGAGGTAAAAGATGGGGGTGTGGGCTACATTCGCGTGCGTCGTTTTGGCGACGATACAGATACGGCTATTCGTAATGCGGCAGCTGACTTAGCTAAGCAAGGGATTACTAAAATTGTGCTCGATCTTCGTGATAATCCCGGCGGATATCTCAATAGTGCAGTTACTGTCTCTTCTGAATTTTTGGCTGATGGCGTAGTTGTGGAGGAGCGTGGCCGTCATATGGAATCTAAGCAGCTGGTAGCAAATCCGGGCGGTAACTTAACGAATGCCAAGCTTGTGATTCTCATTAATGAAGGATCTGCCTCGGCTTCTGAAATAACGGCTGGTGCGTTGAAGGATAACGGCCGTGCAATCTTGGTTGGTGAGAAGACGTACGGAAAAGGCAGCGTCCAAGAAGTTAAACAGCTTTCGAATGGCGCCCAGTTGAAGGTAACCGTAGCTGGTTGGTTTACACCTAAGGGTGTGAATATTTCCAAAGAAGGTATTAAGCCCGATGTTGAGGTAAAACTCACGCCTGAGGATTCGAATGCCGGTCGAGACCCGCAGCTTGAGAAGGCTCTCGAAGCTGTGCGTCAATAGCTCTTGTGCTTAGGGGGTAAGCCAGCTACACTGGTAAAAACGGAGGGGAGTGAGCGTGGTAAAAACACCAAAATATATTTTTGTTACTGGAGGCGTTGTTTCGGGCTCCGGTAAAGGGATCACCGCAGCGTCAATCGGCGCTATTTTAAAAGCCAGAGGATTACGGGTCAACATTCAAAAAATGGACCCGTATTTTAATTTTGACGCCGGAACGCTCAATCCAGCAGAACATGGTGAAGTTTTTGTAACGGCTGATGGCGGTGAGACAGATTTAGATCTGGGGCACTATGAGCGCTTTATTGGCATTAGTTTAACGCGAAGTAGTTCTGTTATGAGCGGACAAGTATATGCGAAAGTGTTCGCCGATGAGCGCGATGGTGTCTTTTTAGGGAAAACAGTGCAAGTCATCCCGCACATTACCGATGAATACCAGCGTCGCATTATTGAAGCAGCCCGTGGCTTTGACGTGCTCATATGCGAGGTAGGTGGAACTATTGGTGATTATGAGTCTTTGGCAGTCATAGAGGCGTTACGTCAATTTAAGCGCCACGTAGGGGCCGGAAACGTTCTGTACACACACGTGGTCTTTTTGCCATATCTCGCTGCCAGTAAGGAGATCAAAACCAAGCCGGCTCAGAATTCTGTGCGGGACCTCAGGGAGGCTGGTATTCAGCCGGATATCTTGGCTGTTCGCACCGATCATGAATTAAAAGCCTCGGTATTTGAAAAGCTTTCTATGTACTGCGATGTAGATAAAGAAGCCATTGTTGGCTTGCCAACGCTGAAGAGTGTCTATGAAGTGCCGCTACGGATGGAGGAATCGGGCATAGGCAATTACATTATCGAACGATTAGGTTTGCGGGTTGCCGAGCCACAACTAGCCGACTGGTATGAACTAGCCGATATTGTGAGTTCCAAGAAGCCTGAAGTCAGTATTGGCGTTGTCGCTAAGTATCTAGATCATGAAGATACTTATATGTCGGTTGTAGAAGCACTGAAGGCAGCCGGCTGGAAGCACGGGCGAGCCATTAAGGTAGTTTGGGTTAATGCCGAAAAACTGGTCGATTCGGTGAAACTGCTTGAGGGGCTAGATGGCATTTTGGTGCCGGGAGGTTTTGGCGAGCGGGGTGTAGCTGGTAAGATTGTTGCCGCGAAATTTGCTCGCGAAAACAAAGTGCCGTATCTAGGAATTTGCCTTGGTTTACAGATTGCGGTCATTGAAGCAGCGCGCAATTTGGTTGGCTTAGAGACCGCGCATTCACTCGAATTTGATCGTGACACCGAACATCATGTTGTGAGTTTAATGGAAGATCAACAGGGGGTGCGGCTAGGCGGCTCAATGCGATTGGGCGATTATCCAACCGCAGTCAAGAAGGGTACATTGGCGCATCGGCTGTATGGAGGGGACCTTATTCATGAACGTCATCGTCATCGTTATGAAGTAAATAATAGCTATCGTGATCGTTTAGAGGCCTCAGGAATGGTATTTTCAGGCCTTTCACCAGATGGGAATTTGGTGGAAATGATTGAGTACCGAGATCATCCATTTTTCATCGCTAGCCAGTTCCATCCGGAGTTTACCTCGCGCCCGATGACGCCGAATCCACTGTTTGATGGTTTTGTGGCAGCTGCCTCTCAGATTTTGCATTCCGAGACCGAGAAGTCTACAATAGACGTAACAACTATGCAGAGGAGGAAAGTCTAGCAGTATGACAGATAAGACACCAACCATTTTACTTGTAGAAGATGATGCAGAGCTCGCGAGCGTATACCGTGCTCGCTTTGAGGCTGAAGGCTTTAATACGGCCTGGGCAGAGAATGGCGAGAATGCATTAGCTCGAGTGGTTGAGTCAAAGCCCGACTTGATTTTGCTGGATGTCATGATGCCACGTGTATCAGGTTTTGATGTGCTTGATATCTTGCGAAATACACCGCAAACACAGCATGCCAAAATTATTATGATGTCCGCGCTGTCTAGTGATAAAGATATTGCTAAGGCTAAAGCACTCGGCGTTGATGATTACTTAGTAAAAAGTCAGGTGGCGATGGCAGATGTGGTGCACATCGTGCGTAAGCATCTTGGCATGGTAAAAGGAGCCGATTCTTCATCAGCATCTACAGATCAGAAACCTGCAGCCTAGGGCTTTTAAAATGTACTAAAAAATCCCCGGTTAGGGGATTTTTTAGTATGAGGTGTTCTCTATGCTTCGGTTGGAGTTACAAAAACGACAGTTTTACGGCGTTTAGCACCAGAAAACAAGGTTTTGCGAGTTTGGCGGAAGCTTACTTGACCTTCTGTAGCGGCATGAATGGTGTAGTCCTTACCAAGAAAGGTGTTTTCTCCAGCTTCGTACTTATTGCCGCGCTGGCGTACGATAATGTCACCCGTAGTGACTTCTTGGCCACCAAAAAGCTTAACGCCGAGGCGTTTTGAACGTGAATCGCGACCGTTTTTAGTAGAGCCGCCGGCTTTAGTCTTTGACATACTGCTTGATCTATCCTTTCCTAAGCTTGATAATTGCGCGCCCGACGGTTTGGTGTGGTCGTCGATAAATCAGCGTAGTGGCTGAATCTGGCGCAAACTGTTCAACAGTATACCCCATATCTGGTAAATCGTCAAGGATTGGTAGGTAGATTGGTTGTTGTGAGTTTGAGGAGAACCAAACCGGTAGGGCAAAGACGATGGTGAGCGGCCCAGGAAATTGTGATAGATTTGAAAAAAAGCTGCGATAGAGCGGTAAGAGATTATGGGCTTCTTCTCGTAGCCGTTTTTCGCTGACATCTCGAAGATCTGGGTTACCGAGGTAGCCCTCACTTACAATATGGCTTGTTTGCCCGGGAAGCTGGACAGTTTGTGCGTCAGCCTGGAAGATTTCAGTGAGTTTTTTCTGAGCACCAATCTGGTTCTGCATCCAGTCGACATTTTCCAGTGCGGCCCGAACCATATCGGGCGCAGCATCACTACCTGATATATCGGCACCCTTCAAGAGAGCTTCAGTTAAGATAACACCCGTACCGCAGAAAGGATCATGTACATGGCTTTGTGGAGTTACGTTTGCTAAATTAAGCATGCTTTGGGCAAGTTTCGGGGGAAGCATCCCGACTCGAGCATCACGAGCTGGTCGTTCTCGATCTCGTTTGGTATAAGACCGAATGTCTTGCTGCCAATGGGTTACTCCAGCTAGCCAGCTGCCATTGTGGTGCAGCACCAAAATTTCATGATTTGGTGGAGTAAGTAGGCGGCTTCCCTGCAGGTGGCCGGCGTTCAAGAACGTTCCACTTTGCGGGAATACTATGCGAGGCCGTTTGCCTTTTTGAGATGCGTATTCTTCTTTGAGGGATTTGCCGAAACTTTTTATGTCACGAGGTGAAAGTGATGGACTTGAAAGTCCGAGGCTTACCTTGCCGGTTCGTGGAGGGGCAGGAAGTGATGTTGTGAGTGTGGTGATGAGCTCTGGTTTACTGGCGGCTTCAGCTATGATGGCGCCAGCTCGAACTGCGCCTCCAAGGGTGTCCCAGTTTGGCGGTGTCGCCGTGCCAATTGCGACAGAGTCAACAAACACCACGGCATCTGGCGAAGTTACAGTGGTTAGTTCGGCACGAACAACTGCTTTTTCGCGTCCTAATAATACAAACCATTTCATGTAGTTCATCATAGCATTACTGGAGTACATTGCAGTCGCAAAATTGAACCAAACCCCGTAGTATAGAGGTATGAAGTTACGTCATTTTGCGTTTTTCGTGGCGTTAGTACTCTTGGGGCTGCTGTTTTTACGTAATGCAGGGCAGCTCCAGCAATTTATTTCCCTCATGAAAGAGCTCAATATCTGGGTGCTGCTTTTGGTGCTTCCCGTGCGCTTCGGCTATTATTGGGCGAGTACACGGTTTTATGACCATTTCTTTAGCGGACTCTACAAGAAGCGCATCCCGTTTTGGCGCTTGTTTGAGGGGGTGGTGAGTATGAATTTTGTAAACACGGTTGTGCCCACGGGTGGTGTTTCTGGAGCAGCTTACTTTGCTCAGATTTTTCGGTCTAAGATTTCTCAGAAGCAATCGTTTATTGCGCAATTCTTTTGGTATATTGCAACGTTTTTGAGTTTGGTAGTAGTTTTGGCAGTAAGTTTTCTCGTGTTGTTTTTCTCGCAATCAATTATCCAGGTGAGTTATCGCTTGATACTTATTGTAGTAAGTCTGTTATTGTTTGTGGCTTTCTGTGTTATCGCCATGACGCTGAATCCACATTTGTTTGAGCGGGTGCTTTTTTATGCTACTCGGCCTATTAATTGGGTACTGAAGCTACTGCGCAAAGGTAAAATTGGCGAGCGTCAAACCACTCAGTTTGTAGGGGGTTACCGTACCTTGATTGAGCTTTTCGCTAAGGACCCGCGGCGGGCTTTGCGGCCGTTAAGCGATGCGCTGCTCTGTATTATGTTTGAGGTCTTGAGTATCTTTATTGTGTTCTTAGCATTCGGACAGGTGGTGAATCCAGGCATGGTTGGTGCTGCGTATGTCTTCGCACTATTAATGTCGTCCCTGTCATTCTTCACATCTGGAGTAGGCATGTATGAAGCTACAATGGTGGCCGTCGAAGTTGCCCTGGGTATACCGTTTGGCTTGGCGTTCTCAGTGACAACTATTTACCGCTTGATGGCGCTGTGGCTGTTTATCCCGGTGGGCTTGTGGTTTTATAAACGCCAGGTTCTCGATGACGAGGAAAAGACGAATGTCTGAAGAAGTCCTCTCGGTTACCGAGTTACGCGAATTTGTGAATCAAACCTTGAGCTACGCTTATCCGCTGGTGGTGGTTGAGGGTGAAATTTCTGGTTTTCGAATCAATCAGGGTAAATGGGTGTTCTTTGACCTCAAAGACAGCGAGACAACAATCAGCTGTTTTATGACCAAATATCAGCTTAAAACGGTGCTCGAAGATGGCATGCTTGTGCGGGTTGCGGCAACACCAAATCTTACAAAATGGGGTAAGTTTTCTCTCACTGTGAAAGAGGTTGAGCTAGCTGGTGAGGGTGAAGTTATGCGGGCATATGAGCTACTTAAGGCGCAATTTGAAAAAGAAGGGTTGTTTGA
The DNA here is from genome assembly GCA_964646575.1 of uncultured Candidatus Saccharibacteria bacterium. GTDB lineage: Bacteria > Patescibacteriota > Saccharimonadia > CAILAD01. Next base: position 30,181 of record CAZYFT010000004.1, read on the forward strand.
TGTTGCGCGCAAGCGAAGTTTGCCGGAGTATCCGCAAAAAATTGGCCTTATCACAAGCCGAGATGCCGCTGCTTACAATGATTTCATCACCATCGCTGAAGATCGCTGGCCATTAGCGGAGGTTGAACATATACATGTGCATGTTCAGGGGATGCAGGCGCCAACCGATGTTGTGCGGGCACTGCGGCAATTCAATGACGAACGACCGGACCTGGAGGCAATTGTCTTGATCCGCGGTGGGGGCAGCGCTGAAGACTTGCAGGCCTTCCATCATGAAGATGTTGTGCGGGCTGTATACGCCAGTCATATCCCAGTTATCGTTGGGATTGGCCATGAGGATGATGTAAGTCTGGCTGAATTGGCAGCTGATGTGCGGGCTTCTACCCCAACCGATGCGGCTCGGCGACTTTTACCCGACAAGCGAGAGGTTGCCAGTCATATTGACCGACTTGCTGGGCGTAATGCCGCCGGCGTTCGGTTTCACTTTGAGCGAGTAGAGCGAATTATCACCGTGTTTGGCCACCAGCAGTCTAGGCTGACGGCTCAACTCGCAGATAAAATTGAACGAGCAGAAGAGCGTATGCGACGGTCGCTCGATCGGTGCCTGGATACACTCGGTCATCGTTTGGCTTTGGCGCAACGAACGCTTGCTGGTGTGAACCCAGAGCGTATTTTGGCTCGAGGCTACGCAATTGTGCGGCAAGATACAAAAGTCTTGCATGCGCCAGCCGGCGTACTGCCGAATGTGCCGATTCTGGTACAATTACATAAAGGCACTTTAGAAGTGGTGCTTCGAGGAAAGGAGGATATGGATGACGAAACCCAAACCAGTCTCGAGTTTTCGTGAAGATCTCGCTGAGCTAGAGGGAATTACTCAGTCGCTGGAGAGCGATGGAGTGGATTTAGAAGAAGCGCTACGTTCGTTTGAGCGGGGTAGTGAGTTAGTTACAAAGCTTAAAAGTCAGTTGGAAGTGGCTCAGTTGCGAGTCAAGGAGATTCAGGCCAGCGCCAATACTGAAGACACCGATAAAAGAGACTAGACAAAAAATTATAAATATGGTATAGTTCGTGATTATGCATCACGATTACGCCACAATTCTATTAAAACAACATGCTAATGTAGCTTCTGAGAGCACAGCGGCTCACGCTATGAAAGTCCTTGACCGACATGTGCTCGAGCTTTTTGGTACAGATTCGCGTGAATTCGCTCAACAGCTCTTACCAGGTATGACCCGTCGTCGGCTTGGCAACCGCTTCGGTCTGCATCGGCCAGTTCCTAAGGGTGATGCTGTGTCATATACGACTTTTCTTGAAAAGATACGGAAAGACCTGGGATTAACTGACGACAGCGAAGCTGAAATGTACTTTGATGCCTATATGCAGAGCCACATGAGCTTGATGACAACGAGCGCTCGCCTCGAGTTTGCCACTATTTGTGAAGGTGATGTCTTGCGGGCGTATTTGCGCGCGGTTGACGCACTCGTTTAATTCTTACTAAATAGGAGGGATATGTCGCATATTTTGCAGCTAGATAAGCTAGAAGATGATTCTGCTCTATTCGCTCTAGCTCTCGGTCCGGCAACCCGTACGAGTATCGCGCTCTGTGGCGGTAGTCCACGTGGATTTGCTGACATTTCGCTGCTTTTTGGTGTCTGGCAGGCTCTTCGTTTACCAATTTCATTGGTTGTACCAGCTGGTGTGGAGCGCTTTTTGCCTGGTGGGATCCCTCAAGCATCAATGGACGGCGATGTCCGTAAACAGCGTGAGCTCACAGCTTGGCAATTGATCGATAGTGCTGGCTTTGTGGTTGTGGGGCCAAACATGCAGCTCACGAGCTCTGAACAGGTGATGTACGCTCGTTTACTACCGAATACTACTGTGCCGGTAATACTGACAGACGAATCTCTCTCGTTGTGGAGTATTGATTCGGGCATTCAAGGGAATACTCACATTACTTGGCTTGCAAGTACAGATCGCGTTGAGAAAATGCAGTTTACGCAGGGGCAGAAAATTATTAAGGCACGGGGAATTTTTGGAGTTGTCGAATTTTTACGAAATCTTCAACTACAACAAGACTTCGTGATGCTATATGATGCGGTGAATCTGTATAGCTACATTCCTGCTAGCGACATATTGATACATACCCCACTACAAGGATCACAAAAACAGGCTCGGAATTTGGTGCTAGCTCTCTTGCCGGTTACAGTTTTTGCTCGTTCTCGTGGGGTAGCATTACAGGAGCGACTGAGGGTATTGCACTATCTTTTTAGTAGTATCGGAGAAGATACTATAGGCGATCCAGCTGTGTGGCCCGCACAGATAAAGCGGGCATTGTCTTAGACGGCTTCAGGGAGATAGTTTCGGGCCGGTGTCTGCGAGGGGTTTGGTGTAGGGGCTGTGCTTCTCGTAGCTTCATCTCCTCCCATACCGATAAAACGAAGGATTTGATCAAAGAATGATGGTGCATTGCCAGGCAGTGCGGCGTCATTTGTGTTATCGGCAGCAGCAATTTGGGGCTGTTGTTCGGGGCGAGTCGGAGAAGGCTCAATTTGGTTGGCGGTGATGATGAGTCGTTTCCAGCTCGTTCCGGGAGGAGTACAGGTGATAAGAGTGAGAATGGGGTCGGTAGTAGGTTGCAATACGGAGATCTCGGTCGGGGCGACGATTTTCTTGCCAGCTACCTGATACACGTAGCGTTTTTTCTGATAGTTCACTTGGATTTGATCGCCAGGTTCGAGCTTTTCAAGCAGTGCAAAGACAAACTTATAATTACCCGGCTCCCACCAGTCGTTTGAAGAGTGTCCAACAATAACTGAATTACTAGGCTCTCCTGGTAGGGCCGTGCCGGCGTAGTGTACAACACCATTGCGTAGCGCATTTTGGATTGATTCTTCGGCAATAGATGGTTCAAAAATGATCGGTGCGTTTACATTGAGCTTAGGGATAATGATCACATCTGGCGAATCAACAGGTTGGGCGGCATTTGTGGAGGCAACGGGTGAAACGGTCGGTGTAGCAACAGGTGCGGTGGCTGTTTGAGGTGGGGTGGCGCTAAAGACATTGCAGATAGCATCAATTTTTGTTTGGTAGCAGAGTTGTACGCCAATAGTGCCAAAATTAAAGACAAACATAAAGACCGCAAATGAGACTAGGCCCACTCCGGCATAGCGAAGATTTTTGCCAGAGAATATCGAGCCCAGTTTTAGCTTGAGGGCAATCTTGCCAAGTAGCGTGGTGGCTTTGGTTTTTTCTTTTTCTACCTGTAAGCCGTGGGCGGTGAAAGTGTCAAAATTAGGTGAGAGATTGAAGCGAATTTTTGGCAGTGCTGCTGGGGCCTGTGGAGCCGCCGGCAGAGGGGCTTCAACCGGGGCGCCAATTTCGGCTAAATCGACCCTATGGGCGTTGCCTTGCGGGTTGCGAAATACGGGTATCTCCGGGCTGGCCTGAGCGGTTGAGGGTTTACTGACGGGCTTATCTGGTAGGGTTGGCGTTGCAGCTTCCGAAAAACTCATCGACTTTGGTGCCGGGGTGGAGTTGGAAAGATCACTAAAATTCAGCGTTCCGTGCTGCTTGGCCGGATCCGCCGATTGATCTTTTTTGTCATTAGGGTATGGTGTAGACATAGTCTATCGTATTATAATACATCCGCACCCTTTCTAACAGATTGAGCCAGAGTGGTGGAACTGGTAGACACGCACGACTCAAAATCGTGTGCGGGCAACTGCGTGTGGGTTCGAGTCCCACCTCTGGCACCAAAAAACGTCTTCTTATGCGAGAGGGCGTTTTTTATTCGGAGAATTTTTCGGGATCAATGTACGACTGAGTAAAGAGTAATTTGGTATCTTGGGTGGTGATATTGAGTAATGTTTTGTTTTCTGAGAATAAAATTGGCGAGCTGGGCATGAGTGAGTCGGCGACGAGCTCGCTATTTTGGCCGTCGTAGTCAACAAGCTTAAGGCTTGTTCCCAGCTTGAGCGCGAGGTGTTGGTCGTTCATCCAAGCCCAGTCGGCCAGCCCTTCTAAAGAGGTGTTGGCCCGATAGCGTTTAAAGCGTTCAAAGTCCAGCGTCACCATTTGGTCGCTGGCATTGTGGGTGAGAAACCGATTGTTTGGACTGGCGGTTATGGCACTTACATTGCGGCCAATGGCGCTTGCAGTGCGGTTGCCTGGATTGCGCAAAATTCCGGTGTAAAGGGTGAGGATTTTTGTATCCTTGTTGAGGAGTGCGATATAGTCGCGATCCAGCGCTCGGATGTAGCGAGTGTCGAACGACTGACCGTTGAGTGGTAGTGTAGCTATTTCGTTATTGGTACTTGCATCGATTGGTCGAATAAAGAGTTTTTGCGTGGTTGTAGCTGGCTGATTTGCGGTTACTTGAGAGCTTACAAATACGAGCCATTCTTCGGACCAGCGGGCCGAGACTACATTTTCGGCAAGCGCTTCTGAGATGTTTTTCTCACGGATTTGGGCACGTCGGAGGGTGCCTTTTTCGATGTAGGAAATTTCATTATTACCTCGTGGCACCCAGCTGATCCAGGTTGGGTTGAAGAGGAGAGTTTGTGTAAGGTTGGTGATGGTTGGTTGGCTCGCTGGTGCAGCCCCGGCTGTTAGCCACGCGACACTCCCGCTTTCGGTGCTAACCCGAAATACTATCTGACTTGCATCATCTGAGAACTGTATGTTGTCTAGCTGCGTAACGGGACCTCCGGCCGCCGCCGAGAGTTGGCTATTGGTGAGAAGTATTACTGGCGGACGCTTAAGATCGGTTGATGTGTAGAGCGAGGGGCTGCTTGGTTGGGTACTATCAACCAAGATGAAACGCTTACGATCTTCTGTTTGGTAAGCCTGAGAAATCTGTAGGCTTTCGTAGCGATTTCTTTGCGGAATGTCGTTTGGAATCAGCCAAGCATGGTCCGAGAAGGTCACTTGGCCGGCTTGCACTGAAGTGGCACTTGTCCAGGGGCGGAATTGATCTTTCTCGTATCGAATTGTGTATTCTCCAACTGGAGCAGAAGAATAGCGGTAATTGGTTTTTTGGCGCAGAACTTTGTCATTGAGGGTTATTGTGGCGCCGTTTGGCTCACTTCCCATAAGAATCAGGCCAGTTTCAGTGATTTCGCCAGTAACAATGTTGTACTGCCAGCCATTAGCGATAGCTACAAGTAAAAGGGTACCAGCAACAACAACGGTACCTCCAATTAAATATGCGAGAATATCACGGGTTTTTTTTGAAATCTTCATAGGGCGTAGGGGCATCTGCCTCAGTGGCCTAAATTATAGCAGAAAAGCCTTGCCAACAAGCTGTTTTTTGCTATCTGGAGTGAAGCGATGTTTTTCTATACAATGGTAGCTATGATTAAACGTCGAATTGCCATTGATCTTGGTACAGCCAACACCTTGGTATATGTACCAAAGAAGGGCATTGTTGCTAACGAGCCGAGCGTGGTGGCGGTATCGGTTGATGACAATCGCATTGTCGCTATCGGTAACGAAGCCAAAGAGATGTTGGGTCGCACGCCAGATGTCATTACTGCGAGTCGACCATTGCGTGATGGTGTGATTGCTGATTATCGCATTACTCAAGCCATGCTTAAGCACTTTATTGACCGAGTTTCGGGTACGATTCGCTTGAGTCGCCCAGAGCTGATGATTTCTGTACCCGCTGGAGTAACTTCTACCGAACGCCGCGCTGTGATTGACGCGGCTTTGGCGGCGGGTGCTAAAAAAGCCCATATTATTCGTGAGCCTGTGGCAGCCGCGATCGGCGCGGGAGTGCCTATTGCCGCACCGGCTGGAAATCTTATTGTAGATATTGGTGGCGGTACTACTGAGGTGGCGATTCTTTCATTGGGTGGAATTGTAGCCCAAAACTCCATTCGTATCGGTGGCAATAAGCTTGATATGGCGATTGCCGATTATATTCGTCGTAAATATGGTCTGATTATCGGTGATCAAACAGCTGAAGATATAAAAAAAGAAATTGGCTCGGCTCTACCGTTAGAAGTTCCGCTCACGATGCAGATCCGTGGTCGCGATATGATTGCCGGCTTGCCAAAGACTATTAAGTTAGACTCCGATGAGGTGACGCAAGCGATGAGCGATGAATTAGAGGGAATTATTGGCGCGGTGAAATCTGTACTCGAGCAAACTCCACCAGAGCTTTCGAGTGATATCATCGACCGCGGAATGGTTATGACCGGCGGCGGTTCCAAGCTGCGCAATATTGATAAGATGATGACGAAAGTAACTGGCGTACCCGCCTACGTTGCTGATGAGCCGATGCTCTGTGTGGCGCGTGGTACAGGGATTGCCCTGGAGAATTTGGACGACTATATACGCAGCGTAATTTCGAATCGATAGCAATGCATAAAATCTTTCAGCATGTACATTCCGAAAATCTCAAACGACTTGGGGGTGTATTAACGCTGGTTTTGCTGGCGCTGGTGCCGTTTCACGCCTTATTTACCGTTTGGGGCGGTACGCTCATTGGCAAGCGTGAGCTGGTCGCTATCTGGAAAGAAGTGCTCATTCTGCTCATTGTGGGGCTAGCGTTAGCAGTGAGTTTGCCGAGTGTTTTTCGTAACGGTTGGCGTGAAGTGCTTCGACAGCCGGCAGTAGTTTTAGTTGGACTGATCATCTTAGCCGGGCTGCTTGCAAACATGCTGAATGCAAATTATGGTATGGCTTTTTTTGTTGGTGTTAAGACAACCGTAGTGCCTTTGCTGCTTTTTCTTGCAGTGCAGCCGTTTGCGCATACTATTTCAGAACGACGGCTGGCTCGAGTGGTATTGGCATCAGCTTGCGTGGTGGCAATATTGGCAATCTTGCAGTTTCTATTTGTGCCTACGTCGTTTTTGGCGAGTTTGGGTTATGGGCCTTCCACAATTTTACCTTTTCAAGGTGTGCACCCAGATTTTCCGTTTAGTCGCTCATTTTCCACGCTGGGTGGACCAAATCAACTTGGTACCTATCTAATAATTCCATTTGGAGTATCTTTAGCGCTTGCAGTGAAGGCTCGTACCAGAAAAGTTCGCTACATTGGCGCCACATTAGTCGGTCTATTCGTACTGGCAGCAATTACGACCTTTTCGCGCAGTGCTTTGATAGGTTTTGGCGTTACGACTGCTCTGGTTGTTTTGCTAGCCGTGCCAAAAAAATATCGGCTTGTAACTGGCTTGATGTTTGTGGCAGCAGCTTTGGTTGCGGGGCTTGTTATGTGGGGCGTTTTAACAAATGAAAACTCAACAATTCTAGATCGTTTTTTAGTTCGAGGTGAGCTTACGCCAAGTGGTATTTTAGGGGGCGATGAAGGTCATATCGCTGCAATCGAGAAGGGTTATGCGGCAATTGTGGCTTATCCGGGAGGACTTGGGCTTGGTGCGGCCGGCCCGGCAAGTTTCTATGCCGCCAGAGCGCTGTTAACTGAAAATTGGTACCTGCAAATCGCTATCGAGGTTGGAGTAATTGGCCTAGGACTGATGCTATTGCTCTTGGCCCACATCGTTCGTCGGGTGCGACAGCACGCCACGCATGATCCGGTGCGTATCGGGTTCGTGTCTGCAGCTTTGGGCGTGATGGTGTCGGCGCTTTTCTTGCATTCTTTGGCAGATTCCACGCTGGCAATCTTGCTTTTTGGCATGGCTGGCTTGCTGTATGCATCACGACCACAGAAAGGTAGCCCTTTATGAGTAACAGAAATCAAAAAATACTCATTGTGCACGATTGGCTCAATATGAAAGATGGTGGCGCCGAGCAGGTATTGTATGAGCTTTTAGTTATGTATCCGCAGGCCGATCTCACTACATTGGTCTACAACAAAGATAAGTTTGGCGCCAAAATTGGTAACCGGCGGGTGCGAACAACATTTTTACAGTATTTTCCTGCTCGTATGCGTGAAAACCCAGAGCTGCTCTTGCCATTTGTAAAACGGGCTGTGCAGTCGATCAATACTACAGGGTACGACGTAGTGATAGCTTCTTCTTCGGCATGGGTAAAAAATGTTCGTTTGTCGGGTGCTACCAAAATGCTGATCTACTGCTACTCGCCAGCCCGAATGCTGTGGGATTATTGGCCGCGGGCTTTGCACGAGAGAACTACAAATCCCTTTGTACGCAGCTTTGTCACTCGCTTAGTATCCAAGCTTCGACTGTGGGATTTTTATGTCAGTCAAGAAGCGCGTCGAGAATTCGTAGCTATTAGTGCTACTATCGCGCGCCGCATTCACAAATTTTATGGCCGAAAGGCGCAAGTGATTTATCCACCAGTTCATATTCCGCCGGTAGCGGCTACCGACCGCACCGATGATTACGTAATGGTGTCAGTGCTGGCTGCATACAAAAATGTAGATCTGGCAATTAGGGCGTTTAAGAGTACAAAGAGAAAGTTAATTATTGCTGGCGATGGTCCTGAGCGCGAAAATCTCGAAAAGCTCGCTGGTAGTGCGACGAATATACGTTTCTTGGGCCGTGTAAGTCAAACCGATAAGCTCAAGCTTCTGTCTACGGCCCGGGGATTTGTATTTTGCAATGTTGAGGATTTTGGCATTACGCCAGTGGAGGCAATAGCTAGCGGAGCCCCGGTTATTGCACTGCGAGCCGGTGGAGTCGCTGAAACTATGATTGAGCACATTACGGCTGAGTTTTTTGACGAGCCAAACGAGGCACAACTACGGGAGGCCTTAGTGCGAGTGGAATCTCATAGTTGGGATGTTGCCAGGATGCATAGAAGAGCTTCTCAGTTTAGTTACGAAAAATTTCGGTCGAGCTTGCAACAGGCTGTGGAGCAACTTTAGTGAAACATGAAGGTCATACGCGAGTTGATGTCGCCGGTATTGGGTTTGACCCAATCACTCAGGATCAACTACTGGGAGATATTGGCAAGCATCTAGATGGGCAAAGTAGTCATCCTTTCGTAGTCTATAAGCCTTATGTAGAGTTTTTTACAAGTGCTTGGGAGGATGCTGGGCTTATGAGACTTTTACATCGTGCCGATAGGGTAGTGGCTGACGGGGTTGCGGTTCAGTGGGCAGCAAGCTATTTAGCCGGGCCCAGAGGGTTTTGGCACTGGGCTAAGTCGTTGTGTATTGATATTCAAAAGCCTCAGTGGCGGGCACGAATTATCCCAGAACGTGGCGCTGGAGTTGATGCGACACAGCAATTATTGAAGCAAGCCACACAGGAAGGTTGGATTGTCGGTATTTTTGGTGGCCCACGAGACACAAAGCGTACGTCGAAAGCCATTAAGCGTTTGTTTCCGGGTGTCAAATTGGTTGGTGTTTGGAGTGGTTTTTATGATGAGCGGGGAGAACAAGAAATAATTTCTGAAATTAAGCATGCCTATCCAGATATCTTGTTTGTTGCCCAGGGGTTTCCTCGACAAGAAAGGCTTATTGATACATATAAAAACTCTAAGCTGGCACGAGTTTTGATTGGGGAGGGCGGTACATTTGATTTTGACTCGATGGGCGGAGAGCTAAAGCGCGCTCCGAAATGGATGCGTAAGCTTGGGCTTGAATGGCTATGGCGTTTGGTGTTGCAGCCAAGTCGATGGCGGCGGCAGCTCTCATTACCGCGGTTTATGTGGCGGATATACAAGATTGGTCAACAAAAGTAGGGTATTCCTCTTTACGCTTATGGTATAAGAAGGCATAATAAGGGTTAAGCTTATAGTTAACTCGAGGGGTTTATGCGTCAGTGCCCAGATTGTGAAGAAAAAGATCGCGTCGTAATTGCCGGCAAGGTTTTTTGTGCTAACTGCGGCACACCCTGGCAGCCTACTGACGCCACAGAAGAAGCGGCATACAAGCAAAAGATTGGTATGGATGCTCCGTCAGCAGGAGCCACCGCCCCAACTCCAGCCCCGCCTGCTAGTTCGGTTCCGCCAACTCCAGCTCCAACTCCAGCTCCAGCTCCGACACCACCTCAGGTTACCCCAGCTCCAGCCCCTGCATCACCCCCCGCGGTTGCACCTGCCCCTGCGTCTGCTCCAGCATCGCAGCCTCAGGCGGTAACTCAGGCATCAGCTGTTGCACCTCCGACACCACCTCAGGTTACCCCAACTCCTGCCCCTGCAGCGGCGCCTAGTCCGGTAGTGCCAGTAGTTGCGCCATCAGCCGACAAGCCACTTGCGGACCTGCAGTCGCAGATCGGTTCCGAGATACCAAACTTAGACGCCAAGGAAGAATCAGTTCTCTCAGACTCACAGATGAAGGAAATGGCATCTGTGCCCGTAGCGCCACCACAGCCAGCACCAGTTGTCGAGACTACTCCAGCCGTGGCTCCGGTCACTGCGCCAGCTCAACAGCCTGCGGCTCAAGTATCGGTACCTCCTGCATCTACCTCACCGACTCCGGCTTCCCAACAGGCAAGTAAGGTGCTGAATGATATTGTTGCGCCGACACCTAACGTGACGCCAGCCTCATCACCGTCAACACCAGCAGGAAGTACCACCACGGTGGCTGGAGTTACTATGAGTCGCGAAGATGCCCTCAAGCTAGCGCTTGGCGAAGACGCTGCTCCACAAGCTGCAACAAAAGCTGGTCCAGCCCGTCCGACGGCTGTGGTTATGACCGTAATCGGTTTGGCGCTTCTGGGAGCTTTTCTTTGGCAGGTAAACGCTACAGATATTCAGGTAAAGTTAGCGTCGTTGCGAGCTGGCCTAACTGCCTCCGTGCCGGGCTTTGTACCTGGTGGTTGGAGCAAAGCCCAGTCGCTCAAAGCAAGTGAAGGCGGCGTGAGTTATGAGCTCGTGAAAGATGGTAAATCTCTAAAAGTTGAGCAACAAAAATCTGACTGGGATAGTCAGGCGGTGCTTGAGCAGTACGTTTTAAGGCGCTCTACGGATTACCTAGCCCTCCAGTCACAGGGACTTACTATATATATGTACGGAGATAATCAGGCGGCGTGGGTTAATCAGGGGACTTTCTATACACTCTCCGGCGACCACGGCATTGAGCAAGACGACATCATCCGAATGGCGACGAGTTTATGAGCGACCAAGCTTGGGAGCAACTTGTAGATTTAATTGATCAGAAATACGGCATTGATCACCACAAAAAGCACAAGGAACAGCTAGAGGGTAAGCAAAAGCTCGAAAAATTTCATGATGAAATTGTCTTTGAGAAAGACGGCAATATCTTTAAGGTTGACCGTATTACTTCACCGGCTGTGGCAAATACTCGAACGCATTATGCGCATCGTGGAACTGCCCAGCGGGTTGAGCACGAATACGATCCAGCTGAACTTGTACATAGAGTTGAATTTTATAAAAAGTCTGGCTCTGGTGATTGGCACGAGATCTCACCAGAAGACTTAATGTAGTTTAGGCTTCGGCTTTACCAACTTTTGCGCTGAGGATTACGCTACGGGTTTCTCCGCCCTGATCAACTATTTTTGTTTGCTGGGTTTGGTTGTAATAGAGAACCAAATGCTGTGAGAGGATGTCTTGAATGTCGCGGAGCTTTAAGCGGTAATCGTCTAGATCGGCAGCAATTGCTTGATAGTCTTTATCTTCCTGAAGGGCTCGCTTGGCTTCTGAGCGTTTTTTGGTAAGTTCTTTAATTTCATCGGCGAGGGCTCGATATTCTTCGTTTTGCTCCATCACATCCTTTAACTGATCGCGCAAGGCACCAACTTTTTCGCGAGTTTCGGCGGCATCTTGCATAAGTCTGTGGATTGACTCTAGGGTTGCACCAGTTTCATTTTCGGTACTAGGTGATGTGCTGGTTGTTTCGTCCATGTTTCCTCTTTTATTAAAGCTTAGAGCTGTTGAAACATTTTACCATGCTGCCTTGGTGAAAAGGAAACTTATTACGCTAAACGTAATATGAACACTGTACTCAGTATAGAGAGGGTAGTTGATATGAGTATGGTTCCTGCCGCGAGCTTACTATCAAGTTTGTATTTTTCCGCCAAGACAAAAGCAGTAACTGCAGTTGGCGTGGCTGCCATCAGGATGGTGAGTTGGGAAAAATCTTTGGCGGTTGGGAAGATGTTGAGTGCGGCGATAAAAATTATTGGCAGTATCGCGAGCTTGAGAGTTGATGCGATAGCGATAGTTGGTAAATCGTGTTTCTGTAGTGTGTGGTGGGCGAGAAAACCACCAAGAGCAAAAAGTGCTAATGGTGAGGCGGTTTGCGCGATAAGTTGCAGCGGCGTCTCTACAAAGTCATGTAGGGTTTTGGGTATTGGGATGGCGGCAAGTATCAGGCCGAGGATGAGTGAGATGATAATTGGATTGGTTTGCAAGCTGTGCAGAAGGTGGTTACCACTTTTGGCATTTTTCATCCAAATCTCCAGAATAAAGAGCGTACTTACGAGTGCCGATGTAAAGAAGACTATCGAGAGGGTGGTAGTAATCGTTGGCGATATTGAGGGTGTGAGGGCACCTGCCAGAGGAATACCTAAAAAGATCGTGTTGCCGAGTGTGGCGGTGACGAAAATGGTACGTTGAGTTTTTTTGTTGAAGGGTAGTACACAGGCAATTACTGCAAAGATAATGGAACATACAATAGACATCAGGGCGCTCAATATTATTGCTGCCTGCACTTTTGTTGAGGTGAGGTCGAGACTCATAAGGCTTAAAATTGTGAGAGCTGGCAGGGCGATGTAATAGACAAAATTATTGAGTGGGCTCACCCAGCGATTTTGTGCTACACGGAGGCGCGTTAGGATGTAGCCCGCAGCAATGATGAGAAAGATGGGAAGTGTTGAGAAAAGTGATTGCATACCTGTTATGTTTCATCATATACAAAATGGGGCTGTTTTTATAGCGCAGCTTTCTCGCGAGAACGGGAATGAATCTCTATAATGATGATTATGGTTCTTCCGGAATGGCTTCATCGTACATTGCGTATTCCATATCTGCTTAAGGTTACAAAGACTGGAAGCGGCCGACCGATTGTTTTTTTACATGGCCTAGCTTCGTTTAAGGAAATTTGGTCACCAGTTACCGAGGTTTTATCTCGAGATAATTGCTGCATAAGTCTCGATCTTTTGGGGCACGGACGAAGTCCGAAGCCTACTCATATTCAGTACACACCCCATGATCATCTGCGATCAATTCGCTGGACGCTTTTTTGGCACGGTGTGTGGAGACGCCCAATTGTGGTTGGTCATTCGATGGGCGCGCTCCTTGCGACTCATTGGTCAGTAGTGTATCCGCATGAAGTTGCGCGGCTGGTACTGGTTGCAATGCCAATTTATTCTGCACGAACTGCTGCGTCTGGCAAAAAGCGTCTTGAGGGCTTAGTTGATGCCGGGTATTTAATGTTTTACCGAGCACTTCGTGCTACGCCGCGGCGTTGGGCCATTCGATCAGCTAAGGCACTTATGCGAAGATCGCCGAGTTTGGTCGGTCAGGCCTCTCTCGATGAGTCAACTTGGTACCCCGTGGTAAGTTCCTTGCAGAATACTGTCGAGCTGCAAACTGCCAGTGCCGATATCACTGCGCTTGATGAGAAGTTGCCAGTAACCGTCCTTTATGGCACGCTCGATCAATTAGTCTTGGCGAACAATCTGAAAAAAGCCTTTTTGGGTCGTCCGCACACACGGGTTATGCGAGTATTGGTGCCACATGAGCTAACTCCTCGCTATTGTCGGGCTATTGTACGAGCGATTAGAACCAAGGAAGACCCGTGGTATACGACTCAGAAAATGAAAACGAGTGTGCAGTGAGGCCGACTGACAAAAAACTGCGGGAACGTAGTCTGATCGAGCAATTTCTTGAACTTACTCCACAGTTTCGAGGTTATAGTTTTGGTTTTTATGATGAAAACCCAGATTTAGTCTATCAGCGGGCGGGGGATCAATTGGGTTTTGAAAGCATTTTGGTCATCCCTTCAGAGGGGAGCCACTGTAAGCTCGATGCCGAAACTTGTCAGTTGTGGTTGCCGTTGCAGTCTGTGGCTCACCAGAACCTTGTTTCTGTGCAGGCAGAGTTGGCCCGTACGTTATTTGAGCATTTGCGTCACTATAAGCTGCCGACAGTGATTGTTTTTTCGTTACAGGCACCCAGCGTCCAACTAGAGCAGGTGGCGGCACATTTTGCATTGCCGGAAGTGGCCGAACACAATATTCGAGATTATTTCATAACTGATGGAGTGCGGGCTCTGCAGCTCACTGAAACGCGGCGACTCTAACTAGTGACGGACTTGGCAGTATTTAGCGCACTCAATAACTAAGTCTAGATCGTCGGTAATGGTAAAGAGACCAAGGTCTGCCTCCGAAATGTAACCATCGGGGTTGAGCATGTAATGCTCCATCAGCCTTCGCAGTGGTTGCCAGTAACTGGTGCCGATGCAGAATATCGGAATGCGTTCAATCTTACGTGTTTGCACAAGTGTTATAAGCTCAAAAAATTCATCCATCGTTCCATACCCGCCTGGGAAAAAGATATACATGGAGGCGGCGAAACTCAGAGCCATCTTGCGGGCGAAGAAGTAATGAAAACGCAGCGACTGATTCATATATTCATTGATAGCTTCACCCGTAGAAAGCTCGATTGTGAGACCCGCAGAAACTCCACCTGCTTCAAGCGCGCCTCGGTTGGCTGCCTCCATAATGCCCGGTCCGCCCCCGGTTACAATTGCAAAATCTTTCTCGGTCACAAACCTCGCTGCTAGCGTGCGAGCCCGTTGGTATTCTTGAGAGCTAGGAAGCGCTCGGGTTGAGCCAAAAATAGATACGCTATCTGGGAGCTTACTCAAGAAATCGAAAGCTTGTCGAAATTCAGTCTCGATACGATCAAGTCTTTGTGTGGTCTCATTAGCCGTTGATTGAGTTTTGTGAGCATGATCTCGATACTCTTGTAATGTGCGTAAATCTCGGCTGTGCATATAGACATTGTAGCAAAACATAAGCAGTAATGTTTGTGGGGTGGGCGAGTGAAACGGTACAATGGTGATATGAAAGCTTTGAAGCGCCTCTTAACGACACTGTTATCGCTTACTATCACAAGTCTTATTGCGGTTTGGAGTATTTTAGCCATAGTTGGGTCTGCTACGGCTATTAATAAACTTGTTGTGGCGAGTGGTGGCTATGAGACAGCAGCCACTCAAACGAGAACGGCGATGCTGTCGAGTGCAAATATCCCTGAACAATATCGATCTATAATTACGCAGGCATTTGAAAACAGCATAACAGCACAGCAAATGGAGACGATTGTGCAGCCACTGCTGGTAGATATTGTCGGTTGGCTTGATCAGCCAGCTGGTACGCCGGCTCCACAGCTTGTGGTCAATTTGAGTCCTCTTAAGCAGCGACTAGAAACCGAGTTGGCTCAAGCACAGATCTCAGAAATCGAAAAAACTGCCCTTGTGGCTCAGGTTGGCAAACAGATACCTGATCAGCTCGATCTAGCGCGGGCTCAGGGCTTGGCCACCCAGCAAGGTGTTGAGGCACAGGCTACTCCCCCGGCATCTGAGGCAGTTACGGTGCTCGGAACATTTAAGGGTGTGTATGCAGCTTTACAGACTTTTTCTCTAGTTGGTTTGGCTGCCATGCTTGCCCTACTGGCTGGGGTAATTGTTCTGAGCCGGCGCGACGGTCGAGCCATGCTTCGACGGCCAGCTTGGGCGTTTATTTCTGCTGGGCTACTTGCAACTATCATATGGATTGTGAGTCGGGTCGTGCAAGTTGACCAAGCTCAGCCGACATTGGTAATTGCTTTGAGTGTAGCTCGCGAAATATCAGGTATTGTGGTTTGGTATAGTTTGGCCTCCATAGTTTTTGGGGCGGCACTCTACGGGTTGTCGTTTTTATTAAGGTCAGCCGCGGTAACATCAGGTGCTACTCCGATTGCAGTACCGCCGACCACTAATATACCGGTGCCGACCACAGTCCCTGGTAGCTCCCAACAAAATGGAGTCAAGGAGAATAATCTAAGCTAAACGATTCCGGTGCGATTTTTCCAGCGTGGTTTACGTAACTCGTACTGAATAAGTGACGCAAACAGCATAATCATAATGGCAATATTGGTTATGGGTGCTGTTATTTGTAGCAGGAGGTCTTGTTTGGCCTCCAGGGCAATGAGTATACGTGTGAGCATGGCAGCACCTAGGGCAATTGCGATCGAGATGAGGTGTACTTGCGTGCCAACTATAAGACTGTATATAAGTACAATTACTGGCGTTGAGAATACAAACGTACCGGCCAGTACCAGGAAAATTGTGAGCGGAAAATGAAAACGCAGGGCTGGATAAAAGCGTTGAAGATTATCGTCAATAATCCCCCTGAGTCCAAGGTGGTTTTGACTGGTCGCTAGATCGCTGGCTCGAAACAATTGTGCATGTAAGCCTTTATGACGAGCGCGATGGAAGAGCTCCTGATCTTCTAGCGGGCTTGCCCTTACGTCTTCAAAGCCACCAAATCTACGTATTTTTGCGCTATCGAAAGCAATAATGGAGCCATGAGCAGTCGAACGTTCAGGCGCATGCTCTTGCAGGAATCCGCTGGGGTACGCCGCCAGCATGAGATATTGGTTGTGGCTGAGGATAGTTTTTTGAGCCAACGATTTGTTTTGGTCGGCAGAAAGTAGAGACAGCACATCGAGCTTTTCTTGTTCCAGGAGCATGGCAATTTGAGCAAGTGTATTGGGTAGGAGAACGGTGTCAGCGGAGATGAGCACCGCGTATTCCCCGGTAGCTTGCTTTAAGAGCTGGTCGGCTGCCCAGGCATCTACACCCCAGCCAGGTTCAATCGGATCAATGGTAATGATACGCAGCCGTTTATCGGTGAAATTCTCGGCAATTTTGCGCGTGTTGTCTTCACTACCGAGATCTGTGAAGAGCACTTCAAAATCGGGATAATTTTGTCCTAGTGCAGCTAGAAGTGTAGAGGAAATATTTTCGGCCTGATTATAGGCGTGCGTCATGATAGTAATACGCGGCCATTCATCGAGCCGCTGTGTTTTAGGACGACGAAAAACCACGAAATTATGCGCAATCAGTAGAATTTGAGCAATAGAGAATAGGGTGCAGAACGTGAGTATGTAGTCGATGCGTCCGGGGCCCAAATTAAATGGATCGGCCAGATAGAGAATGAGCTGGGTGAGCCAAAACCCAACTACGCCGTTGAGCCACATAAAGTTGGTCCAGGCTCGTCTAAACTGCTTCGATTGCGCATCTGATGAATATTTAAGAAACATGGCAGCATTTAACGCGTAAATCCCCACTAAGAGTCCAGCCATGAGTGAAGATGGAAGATACACTATGCCCGCTAGTATGGCGCTTGCAATATACAGCCAGAAGGCAAAGCGAATGGTACGGCGTGCTCCCCACTGCGTGGCGATTGAGCGAATATTGGCAGCTCGGTCCGGAATAATATCTTGAATGGCACCGAGTGCGTGGGAGGCCATCCCCCAGAGGAAGAAAGCTATCGTGGGAAGCCAAGCGATTGTTGCTTGGGGGCTCACTATAAAGCCAAAAACGGCCGGTAGTACAAAGTGCAAGGATGAGTTTATTGAGTCAAGCACCGGGATTTCTTTAAAACGCAGTCCCTTAAGTGAGTAGGTTACCGCCAGGATTACGGTAAGGGCAAGCACGATTTTTCCGTTTTGGCCGATGAGCGAACCTAGCCATACGAGACTGACGATGTTTGTTGCAATGATTGCTCCCCACAAGGCGCCTCGGGCTTGCGGGGCAACGATCGACCCCTCCAGGCTGCCTTTGCGTGGGTTTTTGAGGTCGGACTCGTAATCATAAATATCGTTTACGCCATATACCAATAAGTTGTAGGGCAGTAAGAAATACACCAGGCCGGCCCAAAATGATTGATCGAGCTGGCCGCCCGAGAGTAAAAAGGCGATAGCAAATGGGAAAGCGGTATTAACCCAGCTAATTGGCCTTGATGCGGCGAGTATTTGGCTGAGTTTTTTTAGAGCCGGCGTTTGGCTTGTGGCCGGTTTTTTGTGATGCTGGTGATTTGCTTGTGTCATGGCGAGAGTAAAAATAGTTCCACAGTGTGGGTCCTGCATACAATGCTACCACCAAGTAGGCCAAATCTTCTATCGGCCAGCTGACTATTTTAAATCCGAGCACCTTTGCCCAATCATACCGTACGATCGCGAGGCTCGTGAGATAGGTGTTAAACACTACCATCATGAGATATAAGGTAATTCCGGCAAGCAATAGATGTTTTCTGGGTTTTGGGTTGGGATCTAAGCGTTGCACAACAAGAGCTGCGATTAAAATAAAAACACCGTTTAGCAGAATATAGGTTAGCTTTTCCATTATTTGTACCTCGAAACGTAATAGCGTTTGCTGGCCGCATCAATAATGAGCACGGAGTACACAAGTAACACAAGAAAGAAAATTTCTTCGATTGGGAGGTTTGGTGTACCAAGGTTTATACCTAGGGTATAGTGTGGATTTGTATAGAAGATGCCCAACAGTATTCCGGCAATATCCCAGACAAGGAAAAAACCTACCAACGTGGCGATGGTGGCGAGTGTTGCTTTTTTTGCTCTCGCATTCTTCCAGGCTACAAGTTTCCAGCGTATATCGCAGAGGATAAGCCCTGCGATGCTTACCAGCAAGATGACGGCATACGTCCATTGGGTCTCGAGTAGTTGCATACATCTATAGTATACTGCTTTCTAATGAAAAAGCAGACGAAGAAAAAGACTCAGCGCACTGCAATTGTGGTTGGCGCCGGTATTGGCGGGTTATCGGCCGCTGCTCGCCTGGCTAAAGATGGTTGGAAGGTCACCATACTTGAGAAAGAGGCGTTGATTGGTGGTCGAGCTCACCGTATCGATCAAGATGGCTACCGGTTTGATACGGGCCCGACAATCTTGATGATGACTGATGTTCTCTACGATACCTTTGCCTATTGTGGTAAGAATTTTGACGACTACATCGACCTTCAGCAGCTTGAGCCAAATTATCAGGTTTTCTTCCCCGATGGACAGACAATCGAGGTAAGCTCAAATTTGCCACGGTTTGCCAAGGAATTAGCAAAAATTGACGAGAAAGCTCCGGAGCAGTTTTACCGTTATTTTGCTGACGTGGCAAAAATCTATCGCCTAGCTCGCAGCCAGTTTATTGATAAAAACTTCGACAAACTCACGGACTTTATTAATGTAAAGGCTGGTCTTCAGCTGGCTAAGGGTCGCGGCCTGTATAGGCTCTATAATTTTGTATCGCGTTATTTTACCGACCCACGTTTGCGTCAGCTTTTTTCATTCCAGTCTATGTATCTTGGTGTGACACCCTATGAAGCTCCGGCTGTGTATTCTGTGGTGAGCTATATGGAGACTGGACTGGGCATTTGGTACCCCAAGGGCGGTATGCATGCGCTTCCGCGGGCCTTCGGTAGGCTTTGTGAGGATTTGGGTATTGAGATTCGCACGAAAACGCCAATTGACGAGATCCTTGTTGAAAACAAACAGGCGGTTGGGGTGAGGTTATCTGATGGAACGCGCCTCGATGCGGATATTGTTGTTTCAAATGCTGATCTCACCTATACCTACAAGAAGTTACTAGCACCCGAGCATCGCAAGCGCTATCCGGATCAAAAAGTCGATAAACTCAAGCAAGCTTCTAGCGCGATGTTGTTTTACTGGGGAGTTGATCATGATCTCGATGGACTTTTGCATCACAATGTGTACTTTTCCGAAGATTTTAAGCATAATCTCGAAGAAATTTTCCATGAGAAGATTCTGCCAGACGATCCGGCTTTCTATTTGTATATTCCAACCAAGACTGACCCAAGTTTGGCGCCAAAAGGTAAGAACGTTCTCTATGTTCTGGTACCGGTGCCAAATCTTACGGGAGATGTTGATTGGGATAAAGGCGTCGAAAAGATTCGCAAGCGTGTCTTGGAGCGCATGAAGACTGTTTTAGGTCAGGATGTAGAAAAGCATATCGAGACTGAGGCAATATTTACTCCGGAGGATTTCTTGACGCGATTCAATCTCACAGATGGTTCGGCTTTTGGTTTGAGTCACCACTTTTTTCAGTCGGGTTATTTCCGGCCACATAACGTGAGTCGCGAAGTGAAGGGATTGTATTTTGTTGGTGCCTCGACCTATCCCGGTAGTGGTGTACCAATGGTTACCTTATCTGGTAAGCTAGTTGCAGAACGGATTGAAACAGATGTCAAAAGTGGAAAAATCACCTGAACTAGCTGCTGCCATTGCCCATGTAAAGGGGTTGACCGATCGCGAGTTGGCAATTTTCTTTGACTTGCGTGCTTCCGAAGCTGGTAAATATGATGCGCAATACAAACGTTTGCTCTTAGAGATGAAAAAATTCTCATTGCGTGGTGGTAAGCGTTTGCGTCCATTTATGACCTATCTCGGCTATAAGCTGGGTGGCGGTAAAAATGATGAGGCTTTTGCACGGCTGGCACTAGCCTGGGAGGTATATCACCTCGGAGCCCTCATTCATGACGATATTATGGATCAGGATGATCGCCGTCATGGTGGACTCAACGTTGCAGGGGTGTATGAAAAGCAGCTCAAGCGCAAGTTTTCGGATGAAGTTGCCCATAAGCACTCACTCAATGCTGCCTTAATGGCCGGCGATGCTGCACTTTTAATGGCTGTGGAGCTCATTACGACCATTCCGACCGAACCGGAGACTCGCGACCGATTACTATCTGACTTCTTAAAGATGCATTTTAGATTGGTGGGGGGACAGTTTGTGGAAGATTTTGCAGCTTTAGAGCCCAAGCTGACCCCGCAGCAAATTCGTAAGATATATGTAAATAAGTCCGGTAATTATTCTATGGTGGCTCCGCTGCGATCAGGCGCAGTATTAGCGGGTGCGAACGATACGATTCTTTCAATACTCGAGCGCTATGGTCTTCATGCAGGTGTAGCATTTCAGATTACTGATGATCTGTTGGGGATGTTTGGATCGGCGAAAGAAATTGGGAAGCCAACAATTACAGACCTTCGTGAAGGTAAGCGCACGCTACTTATGCACTATGGTGAAAAGTTCTCAAATGAGGCCGATCGAGCAGTGTTGGCAGCAAAATTTGGCAATCCAAATGTAAATACTCAAGACTTAAAGTTAGTACGAAAGCTTTTGACTGACAATGGAGCGAAGGCCAAGACGATTTTTACTGCACAGGCTGAGGCAGACGCTGCGCGCAAAGCAATTTCAAAATTGGCATTGCCTGGAGAACTGCCAAAATTATTTGATGATCTAACGCAGTATCTCACTGGAAGGAGCAAGTAGACTACGTGGAGGGCAGCTTGAAACAGAGTTATCAAGCGTGTCGCCGTATCACCGCTCAAGCCAGTTCTACATTTTATTTAGCCTCGCTATTATTTGAGGGCGCCACTCGCCGAGATATCCAGGCCCTCTACGCATTTTGTCGTGTTGCCGATGATATTGCTGATTCTACAACCTTATCGTCGAGTGAAAAGCGTAGCAAGATTTCGGCAATGCGAAACGCAATCATACAGCGCAAGACCCCAGATGTGGAGCCAGCAATTTGGGCGGCAGTTTGGCATGTGAGTGATGAGTATGTGTTGCCGCAAGCTGAATTGCTTGAGGTTTTGGATGGCGTTGAGTCGGACATATCGTTCAGTCAACCAAAGACACTCCGCGATTTAGACACCTACAGTTACTATGTAGCGGGGGTGGTGGGCATTTTAAGTGCCCGTATTCTGGGGGCGACAAGCAAGCGTGGCTTTGAAGCTGCCAAAAATCTCGGCATCGCCATGCAGTACACGAATATTATTCGCGATGTGGCGAGCGATACTTCTCTTAAGCGCACGTATATTCCACTGAGCTTAGTTAAGAAATATAAGCTAAACAGTCGTGACGCCACACAGAGTGATCAGCTTCATCTTGCAATCGCTGAACTTTCAAACCGTGCTCAAAGCTTTTATGACTTAGCGGCGCCCGGTATCACCGATATTCCTACTCGACACCGTAAGCCTGTCCAGGTTGCTTTTGAGTTGTACCATGGCATCCTCGAACGAGTGAAGCAAAAGCAGTATAATGTGAGTATCGGTCGTGTTCGCCTTAACCGCTTGAGCAAACTACAGGTTGTGTGGCGGGTGTACACCGGCCAATCATAAATTTATGCCGAGTCAGAATTCATCTCCAAGTTCACAGAGCCCTCGCGCCAAGCGCATGGTGACAGTTGACGGTGTCCGTTATTCGCTCAATACCGGCGATAAGCTTGGGCCAGCAGTTGCGCGACGCGTAGAGGTAACGACTAGGCCACCGTCTGCGTCACGGCGTGCCGCCAGAGTGGGCGATAAACCGCTACCAAAAGCCGTTCGAGTAACTGGCCACCAGCAGGCCGTCATGCATCCCGACCCTAAGTTGGCTGCGGCTCGCGTATTGCACCCTCATGGCGTCACACATCCAGCCCTTCCGGTTTCGCATCAGATACAAAGCCAGCAGAAACAGGGTTTGTGGAGGAGTGTAATCGCGCCATCGCTTTCTGAAGGGCGTACTAAAAAAGGCATACTGGCAAGTCTTGGTATAGTTTTACTTTCACCAGTCACCTGGCTCTATGTGCTATTGCCAGCACTCGTGTTTACTCTGGCCGAGTTGCAGCAGCAGCCAATTGCCGAGCTGTATGGGTCGACGGTGCGACAGCTGCAGGCAACCAATCCAGCCACGGCATTTTGGGTAGTTTTTGGGGCGGCAATATTTCTGGCAATTTTATGGTTTGCACGTCACTTATGTTTGATCGTAGCGTATGGTATTTCGGCTCGCAAAATTGATCATCGCGCAACCAGTGCACGACATTTATGGCTGCAAGCTGCCGGAAAAATTTGGCGCTTTGTAGGCATAGCTATTTTTGATTTTCTGTTTGTCGCCGCCGCGCTGGTTGCTTCAGGGTTGGTAATAAGCTATGCCTATGGTGGCCGGATCGATTTGGATGCTAGCTGGAGCTTGATTTTTAATCTTGGTCTCATGGTTGCTCTCATGCTAAGTTGGCTTGTCGCGACACATCGACCAATTACTCGAGTAATGTTAGCCCTGACAAACCGTCCGGCCAGCTTTATTATTGTTCGTTCGTTTGGGCTTATTTTTCGCAATTGGGTACGCTCTTTAGCCCTAGGCTTTTTCTGGCTTTTTATGGCAGGAATCACAGCTGCCCTTGTGGCTGGAATAAGCTGGGCGACGGTGGTATATGGGTTGCTGCAAATTACCACCACTACTGGTAGGGCTGTATTATTTGTGTTCGCGGCCAGCTTAGTGCTGTTTGTGCTCTCGCTCTTTACTATTTGGTCGGTGAGTTATTGGCCGCGAGCCTATCACTGGCTGGCTCGAAGGGCCTATCCAAAGCAAGTCTCCCAGATGATGAGTGACGCTCAGCACCAAAAAACGCGTAAGCGAGTGATTGGTGAAGTGGTGATTTTGCTCACCCTATTTGCGGTTCTGATGTCGATTATATTCTTTGTTGGTAAGCCGTGGTTCGTGGGATTGTATGAGCGTAACGTACAATCTTTGCCTTCTTCTGCGTTGGAGCTGATTAAGTGATGTTTCTGGCGGCTGTTTTTGTACGCAAGGGATTGACTTATACAGATAAAATAGGTAGAGTAGTAAGGCAAAGCCCCGGCGGCTTTTTTAAGTTGCAAGCAAGTTTTGAAAAGTTGATAGTATGAAGAAAATTACTCGCTATATCAAGAGTTCGATTGACGAGCTGAAGCGCGTCATCTGGCCGACACGCAAGCAGGCAACCATTCTTACGGTTGTAGTGCTTGGGTTTACAGCAGCAGTTGCGCTGTACTTGGCATTTTTCGACTACATCTTTCGACTCGGACTTGAGCGCCTCATCAGTCGATAATAAGGATTTATTACATGAAAAACACGCCTCCAGGATCACATTGGTACGTTATTCATACCTATTCAGGGTATGAAGATCAGGTTGCGCAAAATCTTAAGCACCGCATTGATACACTCGGCCTGAAGGATAAAGTGTTTGACGTGATTGTGCCAAAAGAAAACCAGATTGAAATTAAGAATGGTAAGCGTCGCATTGTTGAACGCAAAATTTTTCCTGGTTACATTTTGGTTAATATGGTCGTTACCGAAGATTCTTGGTACATCGTGCGCAATACCCCTAACGTAACTGGTTTTGTTGGTACTGGCACTACGCCAAGCCCAATGAGTGAAGATGAAATTAAGGTAATTCAGAAGCGCATGGGTGTAGAAGAGCCAAAATTCAACATCGACTACACTGTCGGAGAGCTCGTGAACATTACCGACGGCCCATTTAAGGGTTTTGATGGGCAAATTGCCGAAATCGACGAATCAAAAGGAAAAATTAAGGTATTGGTCTCAATGTTTGGTCGTGAAACGCCAGTTGAGCTCGATAGCTTGCAAGTAAAACGCGTATAAGTAACCTGTGGGAGACTCTTGGTAGTCGTTCGCACCACGTAAAGGAGTAAGATAATGGCAGAAAAGAAGAAAATCAGCGCAAGCCTCAAGATGGTTATCCCAGCGGGCGGTGCATCACCAGCCCCTCCAGTTGGCTCATCGTTGGGTCAGCACGGTGTAAACATGATGGATTTCATTAATGCGTTTAATGAAAAGACTAAGGATATGAAGGGCGCTCAGTGTCCAACTAAGATCTACATATACGAAGATAAAACTTTCGATTTTGTAGTAAAAGGTACTCCAGCAAAGGTGCTAATTAAGCAGGCACTTGGCTTACAAAAAGCCAGTGGCGTTCCAAATAAGGAAAAAGTTGGCAAGCTTACTCAGGCTCAACTCACCGAAATTGCTGAGAAGAAAATGGGCGATCTAAACGCAAACGATATTGAAGCTGCGAAAAAAGTTATTGCTGGAACCGCTCGCTCGATGGGCGTTGAGGTAGAAGCAGAATAATCTAACCGTGGGAGGCCGAAAAATTATCGGCCGCTGGCACCACAAGGAGAAACATTATGGCAAAGAAAACTGAAGAAACCCCAGAAATTACCCCCGAAGAACAGGCGATTGTTGAGGAAGTAATTGAAGAAATTGTAGAAGATGAAGTAGTAGCTGAAGATGCTACAGAGAAGAAGGCTACTGCTAAGGCTGGTAAGCGCAGCGCGAAAGCCGTGAAAGAAGCCGAAGAAGAGGCCGAAAAAGAAGCTCGTAAAGCCGAGGCAGCCGAGAAGGAAGACGCTCCAAAGCCAAAGCAGAAGCCACGCGTAAAGAAATACTCGAAAAATCAGAAGGCTATGCGCGAAGCGATTGATTTTAACAAGCTTTATTCTTCAGAAGAAGCAGTAGCGCTTGTAAAAGAAATCAGTCAGGCTAAGTTTGACCCAACTCTAGAAGTGCATGTACGCTTAGATATTGATCCGCGTCAGGCTGATCAGATGTTGCGCGCTTCGACTGTGTTACCAGCTGGAACCGGTAAGGCTGTTCGCGTTGCTGTACTTACGAGCGACGAGAAGAAAGCTGCCGCTGCCAAGGAAGCCGGTGCTGAAATGACAAATTCTGAAGATTTGCTCGCAGCTATCGGTAAGGGTACGTTTGAGTTTGACGTACTGGTTGCAACTCCAGACATGATGCCGCAACTCGGTCGCCATGCTAAGGCGCTCGGTCCAAAAGGCCTCATGCCATCTCCAAAGAGCGGTACTGTTTCGGCCGATCCAGCTAATGCTGTTGGTGAAATTAAAAAAGGCCGTTTGGAAATTAAAAACGACGCGAATGGGATTGTTCATGCTGCAGTTGGTAAGCTGTCTTTCAAAGACGAAGATCTTTTGGTCAACCTAAAGGCCGTACTAAATTGCGTGCAGGCCAATCGTCCAAGTGGCGTGAAGGGCACATACGTAAAAAGTATTTCCGTATCTGCCACTATGACTCCTGGTATTAAGCTCGATACTGCAGAGCTTGCAAAGAAGTAAAATCTTTAGCAGTTAATTTTTAGAAAAACACTCGCGTCTACCTGCGAGTGTTTTTCTTATGCTTGGTGGAGTACTTGCTAAACAGATACACTAGAAAGGTATTTGTACCTCAAAGTCAGGAGACAAGATGGCTGCCGAGAAGCCATTGAAGATGCACGACATTCGTGAGTTGTGGCAAAAGCTTCAGCGATTTGTACCAAGCGAAGTTTTCTCCAACTGGAGTACTCGTAACTGGTGGTGGAACGTGCTGCATGAACTGTTGCGACGTCCTCGGGGTGTACTCTCTGATGAGGAGATTCGTGTTGCTCAGGAGCGTGGTGATGTTGTCATCGAGCCGTTTATTGAGAGTCAGCTCAACACGGCCAGCTATGACATCCGTCTCGGCGAGTGGTATTACCTGTGTGAGGCGATGCCGTTTGAGAGTGACTTCAATCCATGGGACCCAGAAGATGTTGAGCGCTACTACAAGGGGCCTTTGCGGGCGATGACGAATCGAGAATGGTGCGATAGGTATCGCCAGGGGCGCCTTTGGCGCGAGATCCCTGCAGATGCTTTGATCATCGTGCTTCGGCCAGGTGAGTGTATCTTGGGCCACACCCAGGAATTCATCGGCTCGCGCCGCGATGTGGTCACCATGATGCACGCCCGCTCTTCGATTGGTCGTGTAAACATCTCAACCTGCGATGATGCAGGCTGGGGCGACATCGGCTACATCAATCGCTGGACGATGGAAATTCGCAATAAGAATAATGCAGTTGTTCCACTGGTGGTTGGTGAACGTATGGGTCAGATCATCTTTTTTGCAGCCGGTCCAACCGATCGAAGTTATGGCAACGAAGGGCATTACCAGTCGTCTCGCAACCTGGATGAGCTCCGTCAGAACTGGAAGCCGGCAGACATGTTGCCGCGCTTGCAGCTCGATACGGATGGGCTAGGAGTGAACCATGGATGACATTTTCTATGATAGTAAATTCTGGCATGGGCCACCGCGGTTTATCGCCGTCGAGGGTCCAGATGGTGCTGGCAAGTCTACGTTGGTGACAGGCCTGGTGACCTGGATGCGCGAGGAGCTTGGGCTTGAGGTTGAGCAACTTTTGGAGCCTGGTAGTGGTCGATTGGCTAGCGAGCTTCGGGCAATTCTCTTGATGGGCGAGATGGACATCAGTACATACGAAGAGATCATGCTCATGACCGCCGCGAGAGTGGATACTCGTCTTCGCCATGTTCAGCCGGCGCTTACAACTGGTAAGTGGGTGATCTGCGATCGAGCCGAACTTTCCACCATCGTATACCAAGGGTTTGCTCGTGATGAAGGGGCGATGCTGTTTGCAAAGCAGCAACAGGATATGATTCGAGCCCAGGTAAGACGGGCTGATTTATATCTAGTGCTACAGCTCGCATATGATAAAGCGCAGCTGCGCCTATTGGGGACTGGCAAGCTACCGGATCGCTTTGAGAGTGCTGATGTGCGCTTTCGGCAGCGAGTCAGTTTGGGTTTTGAGCTAATCGACAATCTTGTTCCTGGAGAATACCGGATGGCTCACATTGATGCCAGTGTAACCCCCGAGGAGCTGGTCCAGCTTGCCATCCTGGCTATTCAGGCTGAGTGCTCCTAATTCATTCATCCCAGTTGAAAGGCTGGGATTTTTATTGTGCCAAATCTATGCTATAATGCCGTGGATCTTGCACCTAAAAGAAGGAGAAGAGCTACATGGGCTACGGATGCCGTACATTGGCAGATTCGCTTTGTCATAATCGGGCTGGTGAGTTTCGCCTCACCACCTTCGAGATAACGTTGCCGAGGATGGTCTTGGCTGAGTTCAACACCCACACCATTCTTTCGCGCAACAGCGCCAGCTCGCGCGCGATTCCGGTGAAGAAGCAACTGCGTCGTGTGCTTGATGACCCGTATGTCCCTTTTTATTGGGGGAAGAATGTGCCGGGCATGCAGGCACCGGAGCCGATTCCCGAGGATCGCATTCCTGAGGCTTCGCGAATCTGGCTGCTAGGTCGGAATCGAGCTATCATTACCACCCTCGCTGAACTGCTGGGTGAAGTCAAGCTCGATTGGGCCTGTCGGGAGACTATCGACTGCGATCAGCATGACATCACGCGGTTGTCGGATGAAGTGCAGGAGCAAGCCCTCCGCCAATTGGTAGATCTGGCAAGCGAACTCCTTGACGATGAGTCTGAGGCTGATCTTATTCTCAATGTTCACAAGCAGCTTGCCAATCGGCTGCTCGAGCCCTTCATGTGGCACACCATTATCACGACCGCAACTGAATGGCGGAATTTCTTTGCGCTGCGTTCACACAATGATGCTCAGCCTGAGATCCGTGTCATCGCTGAGATGATGCGAGATGTCTATGGCATGGAGCTCCCAGGTGACGCTTATAATGATAAGATGCGCTACCAGCCATATCGTGAATGGTCCGAAGCTGGTTATACGGCCTCAGAGCCAGTTGAGCTGGCGGCCGATGAGTGGCATACGCCGCTTCTGACTCGTGATCAGATGAATAGATATGGCATCGATTGGGATGTGGCGCGCGATGTCTCGGTTGGACGCTGTGCTCGAGTAAGTTATCTGACTCACGATGGGCGAGAAGATTGGGAAGAGGATGTTTTTCTGGCTCGTGAACGCTTGCAGCCCAGCGGGCATATGTCACCATTCCAGCATGTTGGCCGACCGATGCGTGATGATGAACTCAAGCCGGTTGTCTATTTCTACGAAGAGGCTGGTGATATGCAGATCGGTTGGGACGGCGAATATAGCGCTTGGTCTGGCAATTTTCAGGGTTTCATGCAGTACCGCAAGATGTTGCCGCATGAGTTCGATTTCTCAGAAGTTCTGGTACAGAATCACACATAAGCACTCGGCCCCACCTTACTAGGTGGGGTATTTTTTTATTGATGATGCTAAATTTATGAATAATTACCTTTATTCCCCCTCATACCCCTTGTGCTAGAACTATCACCAAGCCTATAATAGACCCTATAGTTTTTGATGAGGGTAGTAATGAACACTGCAGTAGGTAGTGAGTAGTACTTGGTTGTAAGGTATGAATAAAGTCAGAAACACAGACCCCACCAAGTCAACCAATTCAAATCTGAGGCGCATCCATGACATCCGTCATCCCCAGTCCTCAGACCAACCAACTAACCGACCCCGCCGTGTCGGTCGTCTGTTATCATGGCGACTCCCAAACCGTCGAGTCCTCCGAGCTCGTCTAGTTACCATTACAAACAAATGGACCATCACTACAGCCCGTCTGCGCCAGTTGGCACT
>CAZYFT010000005.1:0-31800 GCA_964646575.1 uncultured Candidatus Saccharibacteria bacterium
TAGAGCGACCCGTAGAATCAATTACTCGTGCGTACAACCAACTTAAGAGTGGCGGAAATAATACTGGCACAATCGTATTAAGGGGTGGAGAATATCGTAGTTGGTTCTCTACCGATGAAAAAACGGCCGCCTTTATGACTGGAAACATAACTTTTCAGGCTTATAGGAGTGAAAAACCATGGTTTGTAGGCACAGACCCCGTGAAAGATGGTTGGACTCAGGCTTCTGCTGGTGTATGGAAGCGCCCTTGGTCAACGCCAAATTTCTGTACTAACCACGAGAATGCAGCTTCAGGTCAAAATTACCGTACTAAAGTGTCGCGTCTTGATGGCGCCCAGGTTTCTCCATTTACATCTGGGACGAGCGATAAAGTGCAGCCGTATGGCGCTCAATCTGGTATCTCGATGAGTGCACCTCGTATTTGTGCGCATCCTGATAACTATTATTCGCGGACCGATCAAGCTTTTGATATTGATAGCGACCCCCAACTAGCCGTTGTAAATGGTGCGCAAGTCCCACAGAAAAAAACGCTCACAGAACTTTCTTCTAGCCCCAATAGCTTCTATTACGACTGGGATAATGAAGTTTTGTATATTAATAAAGACCCGAACGCAAACAATATCGAGTTGTCTAAGCGTAAAGAAATAGCAGTTTTCGCAGGTGCCACAACTTTCCAATGGAAGGGAATAGGGGTTAAGTTCTTTGCTTCATCTCCACTACGTCCAGTCATTTATGCTGGTTTAGGAGGGGCTTCCAACCCAAATGGCGGTGAGTTGATTGTAGAGAATAGTGTGTTTGCAGAGAATGCTGCTGGAACAATTGGAATTTCTGGCCCTAAACTACGATCGGCAATTAAGAATAGTGTGTTTGCGAATAACGGCTATTCTGGATTGGGAGCAAATGGATTTGCCACAAGTAATGCGGGCGCCCCTAATGCCTTACTTATAGATAGCAGCATCTTTAACAATAACAATAAGGCTAATTTTGACGTCCAGTGTGGTGCTTCTTGTGGCGCAGCCGCGGTGAAGCTCAATAATATGACTGGCTACACTGTGAAAAACAGTATTTTTGAAAACACTCAAGGTCGAGGCGGGGGGCTTTGGTGCGATATTGATTGTTCTAGCGCAGTCATGGTAAATAATATTTCCCGCAATAATGGTGGTCCAGGAATATTTTACGAGATATCTAGCAAGGGTATTATCGCCAATAACCTGATTTACAATAATCGAACAGCTGGCATTCAGGTAATCTCGGCAACAACAAAAGTTTACAACAACACGATTGTTAATAAAGATGGCGGCAACGTTGAGGGCGTCTGGATTATGGATGATAATCGTCCTGCACCCGATAAGGGTGAGACGTGGCCATACACATCTGCCCAAGAACAGGCGGCAGTGACTAAGCTTTGTGCGAATGCCGGTCAGCCATCGAATTGTCAGATTGGTAGCCCGGGACCCAATACTAATGGGACTGAGTTTGTGAACAATCTGATTGTTGGGCAACCTAACCCAGGTGCTCGTCTTGCAAACTTCGGCAATAATGGGATCCCCTATCCTCCAAACACCATATCTTCTGACTATTTTAAGACGCTTGATTACAATGCTTACTATCATAAGTCTAATCAGAGCTTGTATCGATGGGCTACAACCGATGGCATTAAGACTGCCGCGGCATTACGTACTGTGAGTGGACAATCTTGGGAGAACAATGCGCTGCAGGTTAGTGACACTACTAAGACGCCAGATCCATTTATAGATCGCTCCGGTGAAGACTTCCGTCTCAAGACAGACTCCCTGGCTGCTACAACTAAGGGGATGGCATTGCCAGCTGATGTAGCGGCAGCCATTGGTGTGCCAGCTGGAACAGTCCCTGTTCGTGGTGTGATTTTCCCAGCCACCACAACCCCAACCACCACCACAACAACTTCATCGCCAACCCCAAATAACCAGCCACCAGTTGGCCCGGCAAGCCTGTCGGCAGCTCCAGCATCAAGTACCCAGATCAATCTTACTTGGCCGGCTGCAACCGATGAGAGCCCGGGTGCACTAGGC
The DNA here is from genome assembly GCA_964646575.1 of uncultured Candidatus Saccharibacteria bacterium. Lineage (GTDB taxonomy): Bacteria > Patescibacteriota > Saccharimonadia > CAILAD01. The sequence goes on from CAZYFT010000005.1 coordinate 2,052, forward strand.
TATATTCTTACGAGAAACGGAGTGCAAATCTATTCGGGGTCTGGGCTTAGCTACTCGGATACGGGGCTAGCACCATCTACGAGCTATACCTATAAGGTGGTCGCCAAGGACGTGGGACTGCTTACCTCCACCGGCGCTACCACCTCAGCCACCACCCAGGCAGCTCCAACTCCATCGCCAACCCCAACCACCACACCAACACCAACTCCAGACACCACCAAGCCATCTGCACCAGGGAATGCTAAAGGCAAGATTGAGTTTGATGCGCTGCGCTTCTCCTACTTCACCAATCTCACTTGGTCTCCAAGCTATGACAACATTGGTGTAACTAGCTACGAAGTAAAGCGTAACAACACATCCCTTGGTACTACCACTACAACTAACTTCAAAGACTACGACCTCCAACCAAACATTCTCTACTCCTACGACATCTATGCCCGTGATGCTGCTGGCAACGTCTCACTACCAGGTACAGCACGACTGACTGGACGCTGCTTCCTCATCTGGTGTTGGGGGGAGTAGAGGATTTGACAAATTGATATAAACGGCTTATGCTTACGATAATTGTACAAAGAATAAAAAATAGAGAAAGGATAACTAAATATCATGTCAGCTACTAAGAAACGAAATCAATCTAAGCCCAGAGGATCTGGCGCTAAGATCGCTAAGACTTCGAGTGGAGTATCTGCAGTAAAGAATATTAATCTGGGTATTTTGGCAATTGTGGCGGGCGCAGTTATTTTATTTGGTGGCCTTTATGCATTGTTGGCTTGGGCGGCAACACCTGGCGTTGGTAGTTATCCGGCAACTACTACTATTCCGCGTCTTGCCCCCTATACTAGTTTTTGGTGGCAACTGGAAAATGCTCCAAAAGTTAATGCATTAGCTACCGAAGCTAATCCCAAAAAACATTATGATTTTGACTACGAAGATATAAGTAGTGCGCAAGTAACAACTATGAAGACACAGAATGCTCTAGTAACCTGTTATTTTGAGGTTGGAACAGCAGCTCAGTGGCGACCAGATTATAATAAATTTCCAGCCTCAGCAGTTTCAGCAACCGATCCACAGAATTGGGGTGATGAGCGCTGGATAGACATTATGGATCCAACAGTACGAAGCATTATGGCTGGACGTATGGATGTTTCAAAAGAAAAAGGTTGTCAGGGGATAGAGCCAGACTGGCTGGATAATTATACCTACAGCCAAGCCGAGTATGATGCCTCCGGAAAAGTGAAAGTACCAACTAAGGCGCAACAATTAGATTATATGAAGTTTCTAGCCGATGAAGCTCATAAGCGAGGTATGATGATTGCCTTAAAGAATGTACCGGAATTAGCTCGAGAAAAATTCGCCGATGGACGTATGGTGGCGGATGTATATGATTGGGCATTAATTGAAGAATGTCTCGTTTCCTATAAAGATACTTGTCCAAATCTGAAGGCTTTTATTGAGCGCGGTAAGAACGTGGCGGTTGCAGAATATAATGATCAGGTAGCTCAGGCTAAATTTACTGACACTTTCTGTCCTCAGTTTAATGCCTGGAATTTTGATGGCTATCTGTTTGATCGCAAGAATGGCGGTAGTCCAACTCTGACTGGTAAATTCCGTGTACCATGTCGCACCGGTGAGGGGCAACCTACTGGACCAACCCCAACAGTAACTGTATTTCCGGGTACCTCCACCCCCTCCCCAACACCACCCACCACTACCGTTACTCCATCCTCCACACCAACTCCTGGTAATAAAGCACCAGTTGGTCCAGCTAGTCTCTCTGCCTCAGTCATCTCTAGCACACAAATCAATCTAACTTGGCCAGTAGCCACTGACGATAGCACAGGGATCCTCAACTACACCGTGACTCGTAATGATAAGCAAATCTACTCTGGCCCTAATCTATCCTTCTCCGACACTGGTCTAGCTCCAGCTACTAAATATAACTACAAAGTTACGGCTAAGGATGTAGGTGGCCTTGTATCCACTGGTGCAACTACCTCTGCCACCACTCAAGCATCTCCCACCACACCACCTCCACCAACCACCGATACTACCAAACCCTCAGTACCCGGTAATGTTAAAAGTAAGGTAGAGTTCGATGCCCTAAAGTTTGCTTATTACACCAATCTAACTTGGACTGCATCATATGATAACGTAGGTGTCACAAGCTATGAAGTAAGACGTAATAACACTAGTATTGGTACTTCTACTACCACTAACTTCAAAGACTACAATCTCCAACCCAATATCCTCTATAGCTATGACATCTACGCTAAAGACGCAGCTACTAACTCTTCTCTACCAGCTAACACCAAGATCACTGGTCGCTGTTTCCTCATCTGGTGTTGGGCGGAGTAGACGAAGTATAAGAAAAACTTGAGTCAAAAGCATTGACAGACTAAGCATAAGCTGATAGAGTATAACCATTACCACTTCGGTAGTCACTTCAAACATTTGAGGGTCTACCGGAGTGGTTTTGACAGAGTAATGGTGCTGACTGTGGAGGGTCGGCCAAGCGCTAGCTACTCACTTGAAAGTAATTATCAAGGAGAACGCTATGCCAGGAACAAAGATGGGCGGCCTTAAGGCTGCTGAAACTAACCGCAAGCGCTACGGTAAGACGTTTTACGTCCGTATCGGTGCACTTGGTGGTAAGAAAAGCACAGGTGGTGGTTTTGCTGCTAACCCAGAACTTGCTCGTGAAGCAGGTCGTAAGGGTGGCCAGGCTCGTAAGAAAAAAGAAGCCTAAAGCTTTCTACTATTAGGAAGTTGCCCTTCCACGGCAAAAACACCCCGCAAATTGCGGGGTGTTTTGTTGTTAGTCATCTAGTTTTATGCGTCGAATGCTGGCCTCGGTGCCTTCTGCGATGTGCCAGCGAGTTTGACATGAAAAGCACCGATAGGTGGTCTTATTTTCCTGAAGAGAGAAATTAGTACAGGTAGGACAGGTGCTGCGGGCTTCCACCCATTTGCCGTAACTAGCCAGACAATTCTGAATAAAACTATCCGAACATGGTACCTGGTAGTATTTTGCGAGAGAGCGGGTCTTCATCCAGGCTTGAGATTCCATGGCAAAGAGCTCAAAGTCGGTACGATAGTCAAAATGGGCCAGCTCGGCGTGCGCAATTTCGTGTAGCAGGCTTATTTGCCCTCGGGGAGTGTGCAGTGCTTGCTGGTCGTAGTAGATGGATTCAGTGGCGGCATCAAAATAAAAATCTTCATCCGCAGAAAATGTGTAGGAAGGAAAATCTTCCATAATCCTTAAAGCTCGATTTTTCGTGCCCACCCTCATTACTCACCATAATAGCATTTTTATCTCTGACGTGCGGCGTGGGCTAGGAGGCCGGCACCAACTAGCGGAGCAGTCTCAACATTACTTGCCTGAACGATCGGGGGGAGAGGGAATTTTGGCGTATAGGCAAGTTCTGCAAGGTGTTTTTTGAGTGGGACAATAAAGCGCTTGTAGTGGCGTGATACACCGCCGCCCAACACAACTACTTCGGGATTTGTCGCTACGATGAGGTTGTGGAGTCCTTGCGCTAAAGGGCGAGTAATCTGATCCCAGGTGGTTTTAGAGCGGATATCAGCAGCAATCTTGCCATGTTCGCGGACAATGGCTTTGCCACTGGCTAGATATTCAAAGCTACCATACAGGGGATTAGATACATGATCGACTAAAATCATCTGACCACCCTGCGGGTTATATGGACCCGGCAGGGGTTTGCCATCGAGAATAAGGGCCGAACCGATGCCGGTAGAAATCGTAACGTAGAGTACGTAGCGATATTTGCGGCCGCTTCCTACGAGTGCCTCGCAGACTCCGCCAAGAGTTGCATCGTTTTCTAGAATTACAGGACAACCAAACTCATCTGTGAGCTTGGCAACGATTGGGAGTTTTTTCCAGGTCGGAATGTGGGTACAGGGGCCAATCGTGCCCTTATCGCGGTCGATCTGGGCGGGCGCGGCAATGCCGATAGCGATGGGCTCGATTCGTTCACTAAGATCATGGATGGCGGCCTTAGTTTTAGCGAGCATATCGGCTTCTGCTGCAGGGGTTGGAAAATCTACAAATTGAGATATTCGCCCATGGCCGTCCACGCGGCCAATACGCACTTTTGTGCCGCCAATATCTATGGCAATAACTTCTTTTTTAAGTCGCTCCATAGAGCTATGATACCTGAGCTTAACTACTTTGGGCAAAACAATTATGCTTGCAAGGCGGAGGGTCTAACACTAGAATTTAAGCAGGTATTATGTTTTTATAGGCTTTTCCAAAAAGCTGCTAGGAGTGACTTATGGTACTCAAAAATTCGGTAGTAAAGATTGTGTTAGCAATCGCGGTAATAATTCTCATTGTTGCTGCGACCTTTGCGTACGGAAATTCTCAGCGTCAAGCTCAAGAACGGCAGAAGTCAGACCAGAGTCAGCAAGCAAGCGCCACAGAGTCCGCGACCCCTTCTACTAGTGCCAACACAACACCAACAACAAGCGCGAGCGCGACAAGTTCACCTACGGCTTCTGTAAGCCCGGGTGCACCTGCCACGACTTCTGTAACCCCACAGGTTGCTCCCCCAAGTGGACGTACTCCGGCAACTGGCGGTGAACTATTGTTGGTAATTCCAGCTGTGGCGCTGGGTATCTTGGTATACTCGCGACGTCTCAGCGAGAGACAAGTTGCTATAGCTCTTAAGCGCTAAGCAGCATTCTGGCTTTACTTTTTTCAGATTCAACGGTATAATCTAACCTGATTTGCGATTGGTATTATCCTTTCTCGTGCTAGAGGAAGGATGGCGCGCTCGACTAAGGCTCTCCATAAAGTTTTGAGTCTCTGAGGCTGCTCGCTACCAAATTGCGAACATCTCTTTTAGAAAGGTAGGATAAGTAATAATTATGACTAAAGCACTCTCAATGGATCAGCTCATGGCTGAAACCGAGGTAAAGGCACCGATCACTGGTGATATTTTGGAAGGCACCGTTTTGTCGGTAGAAAAGCACGAGGTGTGGTTGGACCTAGGCGCCGCTGGTACTGGTGTGGTATTGGGCCGAGAAATCGAATCTGCAGCTCGCTCTTTGCAGCCCGGTGATACAATTTCGGCTTCCGTGATTGAGCCAGAAACGCAGGAGGGGTACGTTGTGCTCAGTCTACGTAAGGTAGCTAAAGAAAAGGGCTGGGAGGCTCTTGAAGAGCGCCTGAAGAGTGGTGAGACTTTTGGAATCGTGCCATTTGATGCTAACCGTGGTGGCTTATTGATTGAAGTTGATGGTATTCGTGGCTTCTTGCCTGTAAGTCAGCTCTCAGCCGAAAACTACCCACGTGTTTCCGGGGCAGATAAGGATGAAATCTTGCATCGCCTGAACCACTTGGTTGGCCAGACTCTCATGGTGCGTGTGCTCGATCTCGACCGCAAGCAGAACAAGCTGATTGTTTCCGAAAAGGCTGCGCGCCGTGAAATGACTGAAGGTAAGCTTGCCAACATCGAAGTGAATAGCGAAGTAGAAGGCATTGTGACTGGGATTGTAGACTTTGGTATTTTTGTGAACGTCGATGGCGTTGAGGGCATGATTCACATCTCAGAGATTGCTTGGGATCGCGTAGATAACCCTGGTAAATACGTCAAAGTTGGTGAGAAGATTAAGGCCAAAGTAATTGCCATAGATCAAGACAAGCTCTCACTTTCAATGAAGCAGCTCACCGCTGATCCATGGATTGAAGAAAGTAATCGTTTCTCGGTTGGAGACTCCGTAGACGGTACGATTAATCGCATCACTCCATTTGGTGCCTTCGTGCAGATTACGCCAGTGATTGAGGCTTTGGTGCACATCTCAGAGCTTTCTGAAGAGCACGTGGCCGATCCAAATGACCTGGTAAAAGTCGGCGAAAAGAAGACATTCCGCGTTATCGCTATCGACCCAGCTCAGCACAAACTATCTCTTTCGCTCAAGCCAGCAAAATCTGGTAAAAAGCAGGAAGGCTAAGCGTACATGGGGCGACCCAAGGGCACAACATCGCCAGAAAGAACCTGTCGAATGTGCCGGGGTCGTTTCCCGAAGAATGAATTAGAGCGCTGGGTGCTGCGTGGTAATGAGTTAATTCTCGATACCAAACATCAAGAGGCCGGCCGAGGATGGTATAGTTGTCATAAGCCAGCTTGCTCGAGAAAAATGCACGAAGTAGGGGCACAGGTGGCGCTTTCACGCCGGCATCGAAAGCCAAAACAGGAGAAAACATCATGACCGAACCACAGGCCGAATTACGGAAAATACAGATTCCAGAAACCATCGCAGTGCATGAATTTGCTGCGCGCTTAGATGTTCCTGCAACTAAGGTGATTGGTGAATTGATGCGCAATGGCGTTATGGCAACGATTAATGAGTCAATCGATTTTGATACGGCCAGCATCATCTCTGAGGAGTTTGGTGTACAGATAGAGCTAGAGGCTGCTCAAGATGATCGGCCGGTACAAAATAAGCAAGTTGAGGGCGAGAAAAAAGATCGTCCACCGGTTGTTGCCGTAATGGGGCATGTCGACCATGGGAAAACTAGCGTGTTGGATGCTATTCGCGATACAGAGATTGCTAGCCGTGAGGCTGGTGGTATTACGCAGCACATTGGTGCTTATCAGGTGCATCGCAAGGATCGCACGCTTACTTTCTTAGATACACCAGGACACGAGGCATTCTCAGCTATTCGCGCTCACGGAGTTCAGGTTACGGATGTGGTTGTAATTGTGATTGCGGCAGATGATGGTGTTAAGCCTCAAACGCGGGAAGCTGTACGGTTAGCAAAAGATGCCGGTGTAGGTATCGTAGTTGCCATTAATAAGGTTGATAAGGCTGATGCTGATGTAAATCGAATCAAACAGCAGCTCTCAGAGATTGAGCTCATTCCCGATGATTGGGGTGGAGATACTCCGTGCGTTGAAGTATCGGCTAAAGATAAGTCTGGCCTTGAAGCATTGCTCGATATGATTCTGCTCGTTGCCGATATTCACAAGCCAGAAGCCGTGTTTGCCGGACCAGCTGGCGGCGTTATTATTGAGAGCCACATGGAAACAGGTCGTGGGGCTACAATTACACTTTTAATTGAGCGCGGTACTTTAAAACAGGGCGACTATTTAGTGGCCGGTAGCACATACGGAAAAGTTCGATCTTTGGAGGATTTTTCTGGCCAGCACGTTAAAGAAGCAACTCCATCGATGCCAGTGGTTGTAACCGGTTTTAAGTCTGTTCCAGCTTTTGGCGATTGGTTTGAGGTGGTTGAGAGCGAGAAAGCGGCTCGTGAGTGGCAGGTAAAACAAGAGCGTAAGAGTAGTATTAAAAGCATTGTAAAGCCAAAGTCGGTGAACGCCTCCGATCTTGCTCGGGCTGTGAGCCGGGGCGCCGTGAAAGAGCTGACGGTAATTGTGAAGGCCGATGCCCAAGGTTCATTGGAGTCAATCACGCAAGCCTTGCAACTACTGGGTAATGATGAGGTACAGGTGAAGATTGCGGCTAGTGGTGTTGGTGGAATCTCCGAGGGAGATATTCATACTGCCACTGCAACCGGAGCAATTATTCTCGGATTTCATACCACAATTTCTGGTGCAGTTAATCAATCTGCCAAGCGCTCTGGCGTAACCTTCCAGATTTATCAGGTGATTTACGATCTCCTTGATGATGTTCGAGGTTGGTTGACTGAGCTTTTGGATCCAGAAGTTATTGAGACCGAAGTTGGTGAACTCGAACTTCTAGCTGTGTTTAAAACTACAAAAGATAGAGTAATTTGTGGGGGTAAGGTAGTAAAGGGCCAGGCAGAAGCTGATGCTACAATTCAGATTGTGCGCGCAGGCGAGGTATTAACAACCGCTAAGCTGATTGAACTACAGAAGCAGATGCAGCCAGCGCAAACAGTTATGGCTGATGAAGAATGCGGTATGGCGATTGAACGCGGTGATGTTGCGCCCGAAGTTGGTGATACGTTTAAATTTATCCGTCGTGAAGTACGAGAGCGAACTCTTTAATGTCACGACGCGCTGATCAGGTAGGGCGCGAGCTACATCGGCACATGGCGCTAGCACTAACTGAGGTATTGCGTCAGGGAAAGCGAGTGACGATAACCCGCGTGAAAGTGACTGATGATTTAAAGACGATCCGAGCCTGGCTTCAGGGCTGGGGACGTTTAGATGAGGCTGAGCAGAAGCATCTAGAATATCAACTGAGGCAAGCTGTGCGCGAGGGGTCACAAACTAAGTTTACACCTCGGTTGATGGTACTCAATGATGACAGCGCAGACTACGCGGAGCATATAGATCGCTTGCTGCAAGAAGATTCTTAAGTTAGCGAGTTTGACCAAGACACCCAAGAGGCATAAGATAGGCATATGAAGCGCGTTTTGTTAGTTGAAGATAATGATTTTATTCGTAAGATGTATCTTATGAAGCTTGGGAAATCTGATGCTATTGAGGTATTGGAGGCTCCTGATGGACCAACTGCACTCGAGGTGTATCAATCCCATAAGCCAGATCTTATTTTACTAGATATCATGATGCCGAAAATGAGTGGACTGGAAGTGTTAGAGGAGTTGCATAAACGTGGCTCGAAGACACCGGTAATTATTCTGTCTAATGTTATGAGTGCTGAAACTCGAGAAATTGCCACCAAGTTTGGCGTGGTTGATTACATCATTAAAAGTGATCTGACTCCATCACAAGTGCTTGAAAAGATCGAAAAGTATATTTAGGCCAGCGTTATCGGGCCAGCGTTGCATATATCTTGCCCAGTAACTGAGGCCTTATTTGGTAGCTGAGCTCGCATAATCTCAACCGTACCGTTAGTGAGATGGAGGAGCAGTTGTTTGTTCTCGCAACTGAGCTTGATTGCTTGTGCAGGCTGAGTGTTCACGATTCTGATTTCATGAAGCGTGAGAGACTGAGTTGTGCCTCGTACGGATACTCGCAGCCTGGTTCCTGGCCAGCCGCTATAGGCTCGTACTCTGCGAGTAAGTTCTGTAGTGGATATGGCGTGTGGGTTAATATCGCCATCATGTTTTTTGATGAGTTGAGAGTAAGTGGGCGCAAGAGATTCATTTTGTGGTTGGGGTGCGATTGAGTCAGCTAGGTAGTCGCGCAGAGTGGGGATAAGTAGCTCTCGGCTGGCTTCCAGGAGCTGTTTCCAGAGTTCCTGTTTCATGATGTCTGCTGTAATTTTAAAGCTTTTTTGAGCGAGAATTGGTCCAGCATCCATCTCCGATGTAATCAGCATAATTGAAGTTCCTGCTACTTTGTCACCTGATAGGATCGTGCTTTCAAGTGGAGCTGGGCCACGATGCTTGGGAAGCAATGACGGGTGAATGTTTACAATGCCTTTCGGAAAGATATCTAGCGTTGCGTCGGGCAGAATCTTGCCGTACGCAAAAAGTACGCCGGCTGTTGGCTGGAGTTGGGTTAAATCATCGGTAATTTCACTCAGTTTACTTGGGGTAAAGAGGCGGATGGAGTTATCTTGGGCTAGCTGGGCAACGCCAGAGACGCGTTGATGAGTGTGGGCGTGGTCTTTAGGTGGCTGGGTTACGATAGCAGCCACTTCGAGCCACGGCTCAGCCAGCAAATCTTCAAGAACCTGTGCGCTGGAGGCGCTCGACCCGAAAAAAACTAACCGGTGTTTAGTGTTGGTGCTGTTGGGCATCAAGAATTTCCTGCGGGATTTCTGCTACGCTTACGAGTTGGCCGCTATCATCAAGTTTGAGTAAGGTTTCGGCATCCTGAACCATGTCGATGAAGAGTTTGCCGTGCATGTGGTCAATTTCGTGCTGAAAGACACGCGCCGGAAAACCTTCAAGGGTGAGACGTACCTCTTCGCCTTCAAGTGTGAGGGCCTTAACCTTTACTTTGTTAGCGCGGGGAACTTTTGCGTAGTAGCCTGGCACGCTTAAGCAGCCTTCTACATCAACAGTGAAGTCCCGACTTTTTTGGATGATTTCTGGGTTAAGAAACGTTAAGAATGTCTGATCTTCGCCGTCGTCAAAGTTATTGCGTACCACGGTAAGTTTTATCGTCTCGCCAATCTGGATGGCGGCGAGAGCGGCACCATATTCACTGTCATGATCCCAGTCGAGCGTGGTGTCGATCATATCTTGGGCGAGTTTTTCGATTTCTGGCGTTACGCGCGTGATGCGGAGAGATTTTTTCCGTAATGTGGAATCCGGAATAGTGACGAGCTTTCTAATCATTCTATTATTACATCAGAAAATCGAAATTGGGTCAATATCATAGCTCGTGTCACGGGGTAGTTTACTGGCAAGTTCGGTAAGTTTGCTGCGATGGCTGGTTTTACAAATTATGTGCGCGATGTAGCCTTGTCCTGTTCGAGCATGATTAGGAATGGCGGGTCCGAGAAAAGTAATTCCTTCCGATTTCACTTGCTCGAGCCACTCCTCAGCTTTTTTGAAGGCGATATCTGATGTTTTCCCAAAAAAATTAATGCGAGCCAAGTATTGATAGGGTGGGTAGTGGAATTGCTTGCGCCGGCTGAGCTCATCTTCGGCAAAACCTTGCCAGTCGTGAGATAGAATTGGTAGCCATTGAGGGTTTTCTGGTTGGCGGGTTTGAATAATTACTTCTCCAGCAATGTCTCCTCGACCAGCTCGACCAGCAGCTTGCATGACGAGCCCGACACCACGTTCACGACTTTGAAAATCATCACCAAACAGCAGCTCATCACCGGCGACTATGCCCACCAGTGTTACGCGCGGGAAATCGAGACCTTTTGCAATCATTTGCGTGCCGATGAGAATGTTTGTGTCGCCGTTTTCGGCATCAGCAAGCATCTCTTGCATGGAACCTTTATGTGCCTCATCACGATCAATTCTTGCAAGCTTGGCTTGGGGGAAATGTTTTTGAACTTCTTCTACTAACTGTTTGGTGCCAAAGCCATGATAGTGCAGGTTGCCACTTCCGCAGACTGGGCAAATGCTCGGTGGGAACTGAGCATAATTGCACATATGACAGCGCAGCCGGGCTTCGTCTGCATGAAAAACTAAGCTGGTGTCACAGCGAGGGCAACTTTGGGTGCTGCCGCAATCTTCACAGGTGAGACGTCTCGCTGAACCTCGTTTGTTGTGAAGTAGGAGTGCTTGTTCGCCCCGTTCTAGTCTAGTCTGCAGGCTGCGTATGAGCTCTGGGGAGAGTGGTGAGTAAATACCTCTCATATCGACAGTTTGTACCGACGGAAGCTCCCGTTTTTGGTGTCTTTCCGTAAGGTGAGTTGACTCAAGTCGATCAAGTTGAGCTAAGCGCAGGGTTACAATATCGTGGGTGGCACTGCCAAGCACAAGCTTGGCGCCAGTGATTTGAGCGAGCTTAGCAGCTACTTCGCGGGCTTGATAACGAGGGGTGTTTTCCTGCTTGTAGCTCGTGTCATGGGCCTCATCAACAATAATTAAGCCAAGATTATGGATTGGCAGAAAAAGACTCGAACGAGGGCCTAAATAGAGCTTGGCTGTTGTTGAGTGTAGGCAGTCGAGCCAAATATTTCTCCGCTGTATCGCCGTCAATCCAGAGTGAGAGACGACCATTGAGTCGTGGAATAGTCGATAGAGTCGTTTCTCAAGTTGTTGAGTCAAAAATATTTCTGGCGATAGGTAGAGTACAGATGTATTCTGAGCTAAGTAATGATCTATGAGTTTTTCATACACATGGGTTTTGCCGGATCCAGTTATGCCTTGCAGTAGGGCGGGTTTATTCGTGGTTAAAATAGTTTGGAAAACGGTTTCTTGTGCGGGAGAAAGGGTTGTTTGGAGTTGATCGCTGGGATGCTGGGTAAGTTCTTTTCCACTTGAAGCGCGCCGTTTTGCAGATAGGCCACTCGGAAGAATGGCTCCCCAGACGGCATGCGAAGAAGCGGCGTAGTAGTGCTTAATCCATTTAGCGAGATCGAGTAGCTGCTTTGGAAGCGTAACATGTTCTAGAGGCGATGTAATGCCCTTGATCTTACTGTGCAGCTCTTTGGGGGGTGTTGTTTTGGCGGTGACGATACCGATGCTTGAGCGGCGACCAAATGGGACTTGTACAAGTTGGCCTATCTTTAAGGGCTCGACGTTGGAGTACGTAAAGGTACGTGGTGCCATCTGAGCATAGGCCACTACGTCAATTTCATAAAAATACACCGACTCTTTCATCCTGAATCTAGTTTACACCTTTATTTTGGTTGCAGGCACATCAGCGCACAGGTATGATAGTGAGAGTCGCGCAGCCAAAAAACTGGCACGCGTAAGAAAAAGTGCATGGATAAGAAATTACGACGTAGATTGTATATGGTGATTATCGCCCTGGTAGTGGCGGCTATTTTGGTGTTGCCACGCGAAGATCGAGTATTGCGGGCAATTGGCATTAATGCGGGTAGCCCGCAGGTTAAATTGGGCTTAGATTTATTGGGTGGTACGAGCCTCACGTATGAGGCCAAGCTTGACGAAACATCGGCCGAAGACCGCACCAAAGCCATGGACGGTGTGATTAATGTTATTACAAAGCGCGTAAATCCTACTGGCACCAGTGAAGTTATTGTTCAGCAGTCAGGTGAGAATCGTGTGGTAGTTCAGTTGCCGGGTGTGACCGACTCTAAGGCGGCAGCTGATCAAATTGGCCGGACGGCCACCTTGAGTTTTTACAAGGTTGATCCAGCCAGCGAAGTGCCAACTCCAACCGAACTATCTGGAAAAGATTTAGAAAGTGCGACTGCACAAATTGACCCTCAAACGGGCCAGCCAGTTATCTTGTTCCAAATGCAGGGTGGCGAAGCGACAGAAAAGTTTGCACAGCTCACAAAGGATATTAATGAAACAGAAGGCGCTCGTCTGGCTATCGTACTTGATAATGAGGTGCTGTTTAACGGATCGGTTTCTACTCCAATCACCGATGGGCGAGGCCAAATGACCGGTTTTGAAACTGTACAGACTGCCCAGGAAACGGCAGTCCTCCTCAATGCCGGTGCACTACCAGTACCGGTAGATCTGGTTAGTCAGCGCACCATTGGGGCTACTTTGGGGGCAGAGTCTATTTCTCGCTCGATTATTGCTGGAATTATCGGTGTGCTGGCGGTGGTAATTTTTATGGTGATGAGTTACCGATGGGCGGGAGTGATTGCTTCGTCAGCCTTGGTGCTGTACGTGATATTTAATGTTGCACTCTTTAAAGTATCGAGTATTACTCCGTGGCCAATTGTTCTCACGTTGGCCGGAATTGCTGGATTTGTACTCTCGGTTGGAATGGCGGTAGATGCAAACATTTTGATATTTGAACGTATGAAAGAAGAGTTACGATCCGGAAAATCTGTGAAGTCATCACTCGATATCGGTTTCTCACGCGCCTGGAGCTCGATCCGTGACTCAAATACCTCAACACTTATTACCTGCTTTATTCTGTATAATTTTGGTGCACCAATTATTAAGGGTTTCGCTGTAACACTGGCGGTTGGTGTGGTTATTTCAATGCTCACCGCAATTTCTGTATCGAGAACATTTCTTGGGCTATTCGTACGCACGAAGTTTGGACAGAATCCTCAGCGATACAGCGGTGTGCGCTTACCGCTACCAGATGCTCAGGCTAAGGAGGGTGTTCGATGAATATTGTTGGCCGACGAAAGCTTTGGTTTGCAATATCAATCCTAGTTATTTTGCCTGGCATTATTGCTCTGGCATTATGGGGCCTAAAACCTGGTATTGATTTTGCAGGTGGCCAGGTGATGGAGGTTGGTAAGGTTGTTGAGTCTGATAAGATAAAGCCAGTCTTTGAGCAGGCAGGAGTGAGGGACATTACAATTACAACTACCGGTTCTGGTACTATCTTGGTGCGTTATCGTGATGCCGAAGGTAAGTCTTCTGCAGATTCGAATGAGGAGATTAAAGCAGCATTGGTGCAGGTGGGCGCCGAGCAGGTGAGCTATGAGTCAGTTGGCCCAGCAGTGAGCCGCGATATTACTCGTAACGCAGTTATTTCTGTGGCACTTGCGGCCGCTGCAATTGTGATATTTATGGCTATCTCATTCCGTAATACGCCACCACCGGTTAGCCCGTGGAGCTTTGGAGTAACTGCCGTAATCGCTTTGCTGCACGACACAATCGCACTTTTGGGTATTTTTGCGATTCTAGGACACTTTTATAATGTTGAAATTGATTCACTGTTTATCACGGCGGTGCTCACAACTATTGGGTTTTCAGTTCACGACACAATTGTTGTTTTTGACCGAATTCGTGAAAACCTCAAGCGATACACGCATTCTTTCGATATCATTGTCAATGACAGTATTGTCGAGACAGTAGCCCGCTCGCTATCGACGAGTATTACGGTGCTATTTACATTGCTTGCCTTGCTTATATTTGGCGGCGAATCAATTCGGCTCTTTGTGCTAGCTTTGCTTCTAGGTGTTTTGCTGGGCACGTACTCATCGATATTTAATGCTGCGCCGATGCTCGTGGTTTGGAACAACTACAAATTAAAACGTCAGGCTAAGAAAAAGGCTCGACCTACTACTGCCAAGCCTAAGAAAGCATAATTCATTAGTTAATTACGGGCTTTTTACTACGTAGAGCCCATTTACTGCATCTGAATCTTGCTTGTTCTCTAAGCTGGCTGTGAGGGTAAATTTCGTACCATCGGAGGTATAACCATATTTAATAATAACTCCATTTTCAGGATTGCTGAGTGGGTCGGTCTTAATTTCACGTAAATATGGCGGATTTGAACTAGTGAGGGCAGATAATACCTCAATATCATTGCCGTTCGGGTAGGTGCCATTGGCCTTTTTGTAGGCAGCTAGAGCGATCGCAATAGTGTTCAGACTATCTTTGCGCTCGGAGTCGCGTTTGGCAGATTCGGTGAGATTTGTAGGGGTTGGGCTCGAATTTTGGGACGCACTAGGGGTGCTTGCTATGGTTTGTTGAGGGGTATTTTGGCTCGTCGGTTTCTTTAAGAGGTTGAAGGCTAAAAAGCTTCCGACTCCCAAAATAAGCACGATAGTAATTGCAATAATAATATAGTTGGCTTTGGAGCTACCGGCTGTTTTTTGGGTGGTTGCTGCTGCAGCCAGCAGGGCATCTGCACGAGCCAAAGCGACATCTGCTTCTGGTTTTGGAGCATCCGTCATGGCGGGCTGGGGGTTGGGAGGTGTGTTAGGCGTGTGCTTGGCGGCTGAATCCAAAGGAGAGACATACTCTGGATGCGGCATGCTTTTGGCTTCCTCGGCATCACTCATATTTAAGAGATAGGGGCTTGGTCTATGAGGCTTTGGTGCGTCCTCTGTGCTGTCATCTTGAGTCTCGATACTTTCTAGAGATGGGGTAGGTGCGCTGCGCGCGCTGTCTTCATTGGCAGTGGCTGTGTCTGGTGTAATGACGGGGGTTGGGATATCAGCTGCCTCTAAAGAACTCTCTGGCTCTATCGGGGATTCGATTTCTGGCGTCTCGAGAGTCTCTATTTGTTGTGCAAGGCGCCGGCGATATTGCGATGAAGTTCTGTGATTGATAATTTGAGGCTTTTCTACCTGCTCTGGAGTAGGAGCTACTTCTTCAAGGGGCTTATTAACAGAAGTAGTCTCGGTGGATGCGGAGTTGCTAAAGAGTAGTTCGTCGAGTCCACGAGGCGCTTCTAGATTACCTGGCAGCGCATGATCAGCGTGTTGATGAGTAGGTTCTTGCTGAATTGTGTCGTCCTCGTCGCGAGCTGGTGCGTGGTTATGGTGTCTTCTTTGAAGATAGCCACAGGTTACACACAAATTGCCCACCTCTGAGCTGGTGAGCTGTGAATAGCATTGGGGGCAAGTTTGATTCATCTCTACGTTTGGTGCCTTATGTACGTGCTTTTATTGTATCAAACAAACTTATGCTTAAGCTATTGTAAAAAATACTGTTGCAATTTACACTATAGATATATATTGAATTCAACTAAAAAAATAATCTGAAAAAAGAAAGATATAACGTTAGAAAAACAATGCTTCAATACTTCATTACATCAAAAACTCGACGAAAAATTATTACTGTTTTCTCTAAATACCCGGATTATCGCGTACATGTTCGTGGTCTTGCAAAGCTGATACGTGAAGACCCGGGTAATGTTGCGCGTGAACTTGAGCGTCTGCATCGTATTAAGTATGTATCCAGCGCAAAGCAAGGGAATACAAAGCTGTATTGGGTGAATCAAGACTTCTCAATTTATAAGGAATTGCAGAGTATCGTATTAAAAACAACCAGGAAAACTAAATAACATGATGAAAAAAAGCCAACTTACGATCAAAAAAATTATGCGAGATTTACGCCGCTACGAAGCTCAAGCAGGCATGAACCATGATGCTACTATGATTCGCTCGGTGCGCTCGTATCACTCGGAACGCCCGCTCGGCTTCCAATCGCGCTCCAGCCACTCCTACTTTGTTCGGTAGTAATACGGTATAATTACCTCCAGATGGAGGATTATCAAAAAATACGCTGGGTCTTACCAGGTGACGACAGACCGGAAGTCGCCAAACTTGCGGAGTCAATTATTCAGGCGCGCGCGGCAGACCCAGATAGTTTTTTTAATCTAGACTACAAAAAATTAGGGGATCCATATTTGCTTACCGATATGGAGGAGGCCGTGAGTCACCTGCTGGCGGTACGTGATCGTGGCGGGAAAGTGGCTATTTACGGTGATTACGATATTGACGGATTGACCGCAACTGCTTTGCTTTTAGATGCATTAACGAGTTTTGGCTTTGATGTTATAAGCTATATCCCGGATCGGTTTGAAGAAGGATATGGACTGCATACTCCGGCCTTGAAATACCTGCACGGGCAGGGGATTGATACTGTAGTGACGGTAGATTGTGGGATTTCGGCGGTTCAACCGATACGTGAAGCGGCCGCATTAGGCCTTCACATTATTGTGACAGATCATCACACGGTACCAGACATCGAACCGGAAGGTGCAGTAGCCCTGATTAATCCGTTGCGAACTGCAAGTACGTATCCCGAGCGCTCACTCGCTGGAGTCGGGGTAGCTTTTGCGCTTGTGCGGGCTTTGCAGGCTCAAGACGCAGATTCACTGTCGCCTGGTCAGGAGAAGTGGCTACTTGATCTGGTTGCCCTGGGTACAATTTGTGATGTTGTTCCTCTCACCGGTGAAAATAGGCTTTTGGCATCTTACGGTATTCAGGTTGCTCGTAAGAGTCGGCGTCCCGGCTTTCGAGCTTTGGCTGAGGTGAGTAAGGTTGATTTAGCTCGCTTGGTGGCAAGCGATTTTGGTTTTCGTTTTGGGCCACGCTTGAATGCTGCTGGTCGCTTGGAGCATGCAGCTACAGCCTTAGGGTTATTGACGAGTCAGGGCTTTGCGGAAGCGCAAGCATCAGCTTCTCGACTCGATGAGCTGAATATGGAGCGCCGCAGCACAACTGAATCAATCCAGGCGGAGGTTTTTGCGGCGGCCGAGCGCCATACAGACGATGCGATCTTGGTGCTTTCTAGTCCCGAGTGGTCCCACGGTGTGGTAGGACTAGTGGCTAGTCGCGCGGCCGAAAAGTTTGGTAAGCCCACGATCATCCTGCAGGAAGAGGGTGAGTTTTCTAAGGGATCGGCTAGAAGTGTGGGTGATTTTTCAATTATTGATGCATTACGGAATTGTGAGTACCTTTTTGAAAAATTTGGTGGTCATAAAGCTGCGGCTGGTATGACTTTGCGGACTGAGGCAATTCCTGAGCTGCGAACTGCACTGAATAATTATGTAGATGATGAGCTGCGCAATATGATGCAACGTGAAGTAAGGGCTGATGTGACGTTGAGTGAGGCGTTTATCTCCCTCGATGGCTTAACTCAGTTGGAGAAATTAGAGCCAACTGGACAGGCGAATCCGGCACCAATTTTTTATTATCGGGGAGTGCTGGATGGTATGAAGCTAGTTGGTAAACAGGGTGACCATGCGCAAATTAGCTTTAAGGTTGATGGGGTTGTGCAGCGAGCTATCGCCTTTCAAGCTCCAAGTAAGTGGCCATTTTTCGCACAGGGTGATGAGGTAGAACTGCTTCTAGCAATACGCGAAAATGACTGGCAAGGGGTTCGGCGTGCACAGCTTGAAGTTTTACAGGCTCGGGAGTATCGAATCGATGAATAAGTCAGAACAGCCGGTTGCGTTGAAGCAAATGCAGCGATTCTCACAGGCCGAGCAGCAGCTTATTGAGGATGCTTACCAAATAGCCCGCGATGCCCATGCTGGCCAAAAAAGAAAAAGCGGGGAAGCATATATAGCTCATCCAGTTGCAGTCGCGCAGATCTTGTATTCCTGGCAGTTGGATGCACCGACAATCGAAGCGGGCTTACTCCATGATGTTGTTGAAGACACAGCTGTCTCTCTAGCGCAGATTGAAACACTTTTTGGGCAAGACGTTGCGCGAATTGTGGATGGAGTTACAAAAATTGGACGGTTACGAGAGGAGCGCGTGGTACTGGAAAGCCATCGATCACTTGAGAATATTCGGAAGCTTTTAGTGGCGATGGCGAAAGACGTACGTGTCATCTTGGTGAAGCTGGCTGACCGGCTGCACAATATGCGTACGCTCAAGGCCTTATCGAGGGAGAAGCAATTAAGAATAGCACGAGAAACACTTGATGTGTATGCACCAATCGCCAATCGTTTAGGGATGGGGGATGTTAAGGCTGAGCTAGAAGATTTGGCGTTTGAGATCTTAGAGCCAGAACACTATCGTTCGTTAAAAAAAGAAGTTACCCCTCGAATTGCTCGTGGGAAAGCTGCTCTAGAGGAGGTGGTGTCTGTAGTTGAGGCAGAATTACGTGCACAAAAAATTTCTGGAAAGATTGAATTTCGCATCAAGCATCTCTATAGCCTCCATCGTAAACTAGCGAAATATGATCATGATTTCACAAAGATCCGAGACTTGATTGCGGTGCGTATTATTACTCAGTCGGTTGAGGATTGCTACCGGGTGCTCGGTATTATTCACGGCCTGTATCCACCTCTCCCACATTATATTAAAGATTACATTGCTGTTCCTAAGCCAAATGGCTATCAGTCGATTCACACCACTGTGCTTGGCAACCAAGATATATTTGAGGTGCAAATACGGACCCAAGTAATGCATGAATATGCCGAGCACGGACTGGCTGCCCATTTTCATTACGATGGCCAAAAGAATACCCAAGCCTATTTAAGTGGCTCAACCCAAGCACTCACAAAGAAGTATAAATGGATACAAAATTTACTCGATTGGCAAGAGCAATTAACCAATGAGAAGAATCTACAGGAGGGATTTAAGCTAGACTTGTTTAAAGAGCGTATTTTTGTATTCTCGCCAAAAGGGGATTTATATGACCTTCCGCGGGGCGCGACGCCGATAGATTTTGCATTTCAAGTGCATACTCAATTAGGGCTTTCATGCCGCGGGGCTAAAGTGAACGACAGAATAGTGTCGTTGGATCAGCCATTAGAAAATCGCGATATTGTTGAGATTTTTGCCTTTTCTAAAGAGCCGCGTCCAAGTCGAGATTGGTTAAGTTTTGTAGTTACTGCTAAGGCGCGCTCGCAAATTAAGAATTGGCTTCTTTTAGAGGATAGAACTGCGGAAGAGCGACAAGGTCGGGAATTAGTTGACGAATATTTACAGCAGCATGAACACGGTAAATGGCGCTCATACAAGCTTGGTCTGCGTAAGGAGATTCTTAGGCGGCTTCAATATGAAGATGAGGCGAGCTTATTTGTAGCAATAGGCGAGGGGATATTACAGCCGAGCGAAGTTTTGCGAGAGCTTCTGTATAAGCCATCATTAATTAGGCGACAGCCGGGCTTGGTAGCTAATATCATGCGTCGTACTCGTACGGCACGTCCAGTGCCGCTCATACCCGGCATTGAGCGTCAACACGTATCTCGGGCGGGCTGCTGTGCGCCACGATATCCAGAGAAAATTGTTGGTTTTGTGAGTCGGCTTGGTGTTTTTCGCATTCACCTGGAGAGCTGTTCAGAAATTGCAGATCAGCGTGAGCGGTGCGTGCCGGCGTATTGGTATTATGATTCGTCTGACCGGATCAGGATACAGGGTTCGCGAGAGATGACTGCCGCTATACTGCGGGCGATCTCTCAGCATTTACACGCTTTTGATGCGCGGGCAAATTCTCTCAAAGAGTCCAATGCGGGGGATCTGGTACAGTTCGATATTGCGTTGGCGCTTGTACGTATGGACAAGCTAACATCATTGGTGCGAGCTTTGCGGCGTATACCCGGGGTTACTTCCGTTGAGCACTCAGTTCAATCTCAACGTTAGAGTCTTGTATTCCTGGGGTTAATCTGGTATTATCTTGAGGTCTATGTTACAAGTTGAACGCAAAGAAGAAGAATCGTTAGAAAGCCTCATCCGACGCTTTAATAAGAAGGTCACTCAATCTGGCCTGATGACTGCTGCTCGTCGGAAGAAGTTTTACGAAAAGCCTCTAACCAAGCGAGCTGAGCGTGAAATTGCTATACGTAAGCGTGTACGCAAGGAGCAGAAAACCCGCGAAGCTTACGCAATTCGAGGCTAAAACACATGAACCTGGAGCAGAATCTCGAAGCTGATTTGCTAGAGGCAATGAAGGCTCGCGATGAGATACGCGTCCAGGTTTTGCGTTTGGTGAAAGCCGCACTTAAAAATCAGTCTATCGAGGTAAAGGGCGAGCTAACGCCGCAGCAAATGTTGGCCGTTCTGCAAAAAGAAGCGAAAAAACGCCATGATTCGATTACGCAATATCGTGATGCTGGCCGTAACGATTTAGTTGAGCAAGAGCAGGCTGAACTGGAAATTTTGGAAGCCTATCTTCCTGAACAGGCTTCAGAAGAAGAGCTTCGCCAGGCCGTGAAGGCTGCCGTAGCAGAGGTCGGCGCTAGTCCTGCAGCTATGGGGCAGGTTATTGCGCGTGTTCGTGAACAGTTCTCTGGCGCTGTTGATGGTGCGAGGCTCGCCGCTATGGTGCGCGAAGAACTCCAAAAAGCATCATGAGTCTTCATTTATATATGCCGGGCGGTACTCCAAAAGAGTTGGATAGCGCCACTTGGCAGCACCTTTTTTCCGCTTGGCAGGATCAATGCAGCCCCGACTTGCAGGGGGGTGTTTTGGTGCAATTTGTAGATTCCGGATCAATGCAAGAGCTTTCACGTATACATCAAGGTAAAGACGAGCCAACCGATGTGCTGTCTTTTACCTATGATCCACCCATGCATGGAAGTTCGGATGAGCTGGTGTGTGGTGAAATTGTTGTCTGTACAGAAGTGGCGCAACGTAATGCCGAAAAACTAAAAGTTACGCTCAGCGTTGAATATGCAACGCTGTTTGTGCACGGACTTATTCATTTGGCCGGGTATGACCATGCCTCCAAAGAAGACCGAAAGCAATTCGAAGCGTTGACGCATGGTATTATGGAATCAGGAGGGCTTACGCCGGTATCATTATGGTAGGATTAGCAAGTTTTAGGCACGCCATACGGGGCTTACGTATGGTTGTCTCACGCGAAAGAAATGCCAAAATCCACGTCGGAGCAGCAGTTCTGGCTCTCAGTACGGCATTTATAGTACGGATCACTTGGTTAGAATTAGCCTTGGTGATAGCCATGATAGCTCTGGTGTTTTTTGCAGAGATTGTAAACACTGCGATCGAAAAATCTCTAGACACGATGGCGACAGAGAATCATCAAGTGGTGAAAGTGGTAAAAGACATGACTGCCGGGGGTGTATTAGTCACTGCTGTGGCGGCACTATTCGTGGCAGGTTGTATATATATTCCAGCAATTCTCAGGTTGTTTTCACGATGATCATTATGTTTGGCAAACCTGGTGCAGGTAAGGGGACGCAGGCAAATTTGTTGGTGCAAGAAGAGCAGTATGTTTTGGTAGGCGCCGGTGAAATTCTGCGCTCAGAAGCTCAGCACAATTCTTCTCTCGCTGAGGCTATGAATGCCGGTAAGCTAGTAGGCGGCGATCTGCTTTTTCCTCTGATTGGTAAAAAACTTGAAGAATATGGTCATAAGCGGATCATTCTAGATGGTTTTCCTCGTGATAGGTCTCAGGCAGACTGGTTGAAATCTCAGCTAGAGAAAAATCCTCCAGAAAGGATCGATCTGGTGATATTGGAAATTAGTGATGACGAAGTGTATGCTCGACTCGCAAAACGCGGTCGTACAGATGACACGGCAGAGGCTATCAAGGCGCGCTTAGAGATATATCAACATGACGTGCGTCAGGCCATCGATTTGTTGGGTGAGTCGGCAAATGTTCATTATTTAGACGGGGTTGGGAGTGTTGAAGAGGTTCATGATCGAGTATTGCACGCTGTAGCGGGAGGATTAGTATGAAGACACAGGTAAAGACAGCACAAGAAATTCGGGATATGCGTGCCAGCGGTAAGATATTGGCAACTATTTTAGAAGAACTTATCGATAAGGCGCGAGTGGGCATGCACACGCGCGAGATTGATCTCATGGCACGTAAGTTACTTGAGCAGCACAAAGCTGAAGCTGCATTTTTAAACTACCAGGGATTTCCTGGCTCGATCTGTATTTCAATTAATGAGGAGATCGCTCACGGCATACCTGGAGAGCGGGTTATGGGGGCTGGTGATCTGGTCCATTTTGATTTCGGCGTACGGTATAACGGCATGATTACAGATGCAGGTAAAAGCTTTGTGCTTGGCGCTGAGCCAACAGCCGATCAGAGTCGTTTGTTAACAGGGACACAAAAAGCATTAGATGCCGCAATTGCTCAGGTAAAAGGCGGAGTAAGGGTTGGTGACATTGGTGCAGCCGTTGAAGCAGTATGTGACCGTTATGATCTTAAGATTGTCTATGAATTATGTGGTCACGGTGTGGGACACAGTGTACATGAGGAGCCAACTATCACGAATTACGGAACAAAAGGAACTGGCGAGCGTCTAAAAGCTGGATGGACCGTGGCGTTGGAACCCAATGTATCGCTCGGTGATCATGATATGTATCTAGCCGATAACGGCTGGACCTGGATAACACGAGACGGTTCATTAGCCGCACAATTTGAACATACTGTATTGGTTACAGATGACGGTGTTGAAATTTTGACTACTCTATAGTTGTATTTGAATAAAAAGTTAGTTCAAAATGTTATCGCATACATAATTTGCACTTTCTGAGTGCACTAGTATACAATTTTTGTATGCAATATAGTCTTCCCAAAACATCGGGGGCACTCTAAGTGGCCGCGAAGCGAGAAACCACGTATGTCGGTCTCGATATCGGTACCACAAAGGTAGCCTGTGTAGTAGGGGTTGCTCATCCGGAGAGCCCTGATGTTTCGATTATGGGGCTTGGTTCAGCCCCGACTGCCGGCGTTAAGCGGGGCGTAGTGGTTGACCTGGAAGACACTGTGAGTGCCGTTACGGCTGCTTTAGAAGAAGCTGAGCGCATGAGTGGCACAGTAATAGAAAAAGTCACTGTTTCGGTAGACGGTAGTCACATACAGAGCCTCAACTCACGCGGTGTAATCGCTGTGAGTCGGGCCGATAAGCAGATTAGCCGGGAAGATATGGCCCGAGCAGAAGATGCAGCTGCGGCACTTTCTCTGGAGGCAAATCGCGAAATCCTTCGGGTTATTCCTCGTTCTTATATCGTTGATGGCCAAGGAGGGATCGTTGACCCATACGGGATGACTGGAGTGCGGCTAGAAATTGATACTCATGTAATTACAGCTTCAATTCCAGCGATGAAGAACCTTGATGATGCTGTACACCGTGCGGGCATAGTTTCTAATGGGTATGTAATTACGCCGCTAGCGTCTGCGCGAGCTTGTCTCACTAAGCGCCAGAAAGAGCTAGGAGTAGCGTTGATTGATATTGGCGCAGAGACTACTGGTATCGCAATTTTTGAGGATGGAAAGATTAGTTACACAAATATTATTCCCCTTGGAAGTAATCACATCACGAAGGACTTGAGCCATGCCCTGCGGACTACGATGGATACTGCCGAAAAGATCAAGTGCCAATTTGGAGCTGCTCAGAAGCCAAAAACTAAGGATGCTACCAAATATGATCTTTCTGATATTGGTATTCGTGGTTCTCTATTGGCTCGTGAACTGAACACGATTATTGAAGCCCGGTTGGCTGAATTCTGCGACCTCATTACACGCGAACTCGCCAAGGCGGATGGAGGTGCCGCGATGCTGGCAAGCGGCGTGATTCTGACCGGTGGGGGGTCCAAGCTGAAGGACCTGCCAGAATATATGGAGCAGCAGCTAAAACTTCCAGTTGCTCTTGGGCAAGCTCGTTCAATCAGCGGAATTATAGATCGAGTTAAGGACCCAGCTTATGCAACGGCGATTGGCTTGATGCTTGAAGACTTAGAAAAGCCACAAGCTGTAGATTCTATTAACGACAAAATTGGTCAGGCTTTCGGAAAAGTCCGCTCTATATTTAAGGGCTTTATACCTCGCTCTTCGTAGTTATATCAAGAAGGTATAAGAATTAACAGATTGTATCAGCAGAATAGAACAAAAAAATAGCTCAAAAAAACTATGTAAAATTATCGAACACAATATTTGACTTTGTGTGAATACAGGATTTATACTTGTGGGCAAGTGTGAAATAACTTCACAAGTAATATATGTGTGTAGCAGAGATAGGTGGTGTGGGCTACCTGTTCGCGCAGAGTAAGGAAGGGTGCTAAATGGCAGAAGTTCTACCGGAGATTGAGGCATTTGCTCGAATTAAGGTAATTGGTATAGGTGGGGGCGGAGGCAACTCTCTGAACCGCATGATTCAATCCAAAATTCGCGGTATTGAGTTTATTGCTATAAATACGGATGCACAGGCTCTTCATTACAGCCAGGCTAATAAGAAGATACATATTGGGAAAGAAACGACTCGAGGTCTAGGAGCAGGTGCAAATCCTGAAATTGGCGCACAGGCCGCCGAGGAAAATGAAGACGAGATTTACGCTGCTCTTAAAAATTCTGAGATGGTGTTTATTACGACAGGTGAAGGTGGTGGGACAGGTTCTGGAGCCGCACCGGTAGTTGCTCAGATTGCCCGTGATATTGGTGCGCTCACAGTAGGTATTGTGACTCGACCATTTAAGTTTGAGGGTGATCGTCGACGCAAAATTGCTGAAGAGGGGATTCAGCGTCTTAAGGAGAAAGTTGATACCCTTATCGTGATTCCTAACGATCGCATTCTGCAGATAATTGACCGAAAAACGTCACTTTTGGATGCTTTTGCAACGGTTGATGACATTCTCCGTCAGGGCGTGCAGGGTATTTCGGATTTGATTACGGTAAACGGCTTGGTAAATCTCGACTTTGCCGATGTTGAAGCCATTATGCGCAATGCTGGTTCTGCTTTGATGGGAATTGGTATGGGCAATGGCGATAATCGAGCGGTTGACGCTGTAAAACAGGCCATAGATAGCCCACTCCTGGAGGTTTCTATACAGGGTGCTAAGGGTGTGATGATTAACTTTACTGGTGGTCGTGACATGGGCATGCATGAAATTGAAGAGGCGGCTCAGTTGGTGCATAACGCGGTTGATACAGATGCCAACATCATTTGGGGTATGGTTATTGACGAGAATATGAACAACGAAATCAAGGTAACGTTGGTAGCTACCGGCTTTGAAGCTGAACGCGGGGAACGAGGAGGAGCGCTTTTCGGGGGAGTTCCTCAGTCAATCACGCAGCGTAGCGTTGGAGATTTGGCCGATGAGCACGAATCTAACCAACCGCAACCAGAGCCTGCCGATCTGATGGGCACGCCACAGCCACTTCGGCCGGTGAGCCAAGAGCCTGTG
Source organism: uncultured Candidatus Saccharibacteria bacterium (assembly GCA_964646575.1). Taxonomy (GTDB): domain Bacteria; phylum Patescibacteriota; class Saccharimonadia; order CAILAD01. Next base: position 27,834 of record CAZYFT010000005.1, read on the forward strand.
GTTGAGCCCGAAGCTCCTCGACCGGCATTTTCTGGAATTCAAGAAGAAGAGACAAAATTGGCACGTGAAGAAGATGAGCTGCTGCCATTCGTTGCAAACACTCCTCGAGTGCGCGAAGATGCCCTGGTAAGCGAAGATCCGCTCGTTTCTGCTAAGCCTACCCTACGTAATCAAGACGAGCGTGAAGCGAGCCCTACTTTGTTTGACGAGCCTATTCAGGCCTTTGATCGTGATCCGATTGAGCACCAAACATCTGAAACAATTGCCCCAAGACAGAAAGTCGAGGCAAAGCTAGATAATGAGCCGAAACCAATCGTGAAAACGTTATCATCTCGTTTTGATGAAGCCGAAGAGGATGACTTTGATAAACCGGCATATCTCAGAAAAGGTGTTAAAGTTGAGAGCTCAATCATTGAAGTATCTGAACCACCAGAAGACAAGTAGCTTTTCTGGAGAGGAGGGTTAGTGCGTTGTCCTCAATGTAAATTAAAGAATAGTCGTGTCGTTGAGTCTCGGGATGTCGAGGACGCTGGTTCAATTCGGCGTCGGAGAGAGTGCGAGAGCTGCGGGCATCGTTTTACAACCTACGAACGATTAGAGCTACCTCGTTTACTCGTGATTAAAAAGAATGGTGAGCGAGAACTGTACAGTCGCGATAAGCTTGCGGCAGGTATTTATCGCGCGTGCGAAAAGCGCCCAGTTGATTCTGAGCGGATCGAAAAACTGCTTTCCGAAATTGAGCGTGAGCTGTACAGCTTGGGGGAGGCCGAAATAACTAGCGGTGAAGTTGGAGAGCTTGTTATGAAAGGGCTCTCAGAGTTAGACGATGTTGCCTATGTGCGATTTGCGAGTGTGTATAGAAGCTTTACAAGCATCGAGAGTTTTGAGAAAGCGCTGCAGCAAATTAAGCGCCATCGAAAAAACTAGCAGGCTAGATATTTGTCTTAGCATGAGCGTATGATGGAGCTATGCAAGTGGTATTTTACGGACAGCCTGATACTGTCCTGCAAACGCGTGATTTTAAGCGACTTATAGAAGATGTACGGGATCAGCTAGGCGATGAGGCAGTGCTAGTGCGGGATGCTGTGAGTCGTGACTCAGTAAGTCAGATGGAAATCTATCAAATTATGAAGACCCCTGCCGTACTCATTGCTCGGCAAGATGGCTCGCCGGTGGCGTTGTGGCAACATACGCTCCCCACGCTTTCAGATATTAGTTATCACTACCAGTCTGATCGCTAGGTTGCGCATCCAGGGTATTGCCGAAAACAGGGCGAAAGCGCTACAATAACAGATATGAATACGTCACCAAAGTCCGCTCTCTCGCAAGAAGAAGAGCAAATTTTAGCTTATTGGCAGAAACAAGATATTTTTGCTCGTTCCGTAACTCAGCGCGAAGCAGCTGAACGTTACGTGTTTTATGATGGGCCGCCTTTTGCGAATGGCCTACCACACTTAGGGCACATGCTCACTTCTGGACTCAAGGATGCCATTACTCGCTACCAAACAATGCGTGGAAAATATGTACCACGCCGGTTTGGTTGGGATTGTCACGGCCTCCCTCCAGAGATGTTGGCAGAGAAAGAGCTTGGTATCTCCGGTAAGAAGGCTATTGCAGAGTATGGGATCGAAAACTTTGTAGGTTATTGTCGAGACTCAGTTCTGCGTTTTAGCTCGGAGTGGCATGAGTATGTAGATCGACTTGGTCGCTGGGTGGATTTTGCCGATGACTATCGCACTATGGACCAGGATTATATGGAATCGGTTCTGTGGGCCTTTTCAGAGTTACATAAAAAAGGCCTGATTTATGAGGGCGAGCGGGTGGTACCATACAGCTATGGCGCACAAACTGCACTCTCAAACTTTGAAACTCGTCAGGATGATAGCTATCGAGATAGGGAAGATTTAACCGCAACAATTAAATTTGCGCTTGCCGATGGGCGGTACTTACTGGGCTGGACGACAACTCCATGGACACTGCCTGCGAACATGCTTTTAGCTGTCAATGAATCAATTACTTATGTTGAGATGCGTCGGAATGATGAAGTTGTTATCTTGGCGGAGGACGCTTTGGGGCGCTATATAGATGCGCTAGAGGGTTATCAGCGAGGACGTAGTTTGTTGGGAGCCGAGCTTGTAAATTCAACCTATACCCCGCTTTTCCCATATTTTGAAGGTCAAGACAACGCGTTTCGAGTCGTGGCTGGAGACTTTGTAGAGACAGGCGAGGGTACTGGGATTGTGCATATTGCTCCAGGCCATGGTGAGGACGACTATTGGCTTGGCAAAAAGGAGCAAGTACTTATCGCGAGCCCGGTAGACGATGAGGGCCGCTTTACAGACGAAGTAAAAGATTATGTTGGCCGTTTGGTGTTTGATGCTAATGGCGAGATAGTGGCTGATCTCGATAAGGCTGGTAAGTTGTTTAGTAAGGCAATCATCACGCATAAATATCCACACTGTTGGCGCACTGATGTTCCGATTATCTATAGAGCCATGAGCGCTTGGTTTGTAGATGTTCCTAAGATCAAAGACCAATTATTGGCTGCGAATCAGGAGATTAATTGGTATCCGGCGCACGTAAAGAACGGAGCGTTTGGTAGGTGGCTTGAGAATGCTCGAGAGTGGAATATTAGCCGTAAACGCTTCTGGGGTGCGCCAATTCCTGTCTGGAAAACTGACGATGGTGAAATCCTGGTTGTTGGATCCCTAGAAGAGCTGAAGGCTCGCGCTGTGAAGCCAGAGCTAGTGCAGGATTTGCATCGACCAACTGTGGATGCAATTGAGCTCAAGACCGATTCGGGTAAAATTGCTCGACGCATTGAAGATGTGTTTGATTGCTGGTTCGAATCGGGCTCAATGCCGTTTGCGCAAATGCATTATCCCTTTGAGAACAAAGAAAGATTTGAATCTGGTCATCCGGCCGACTTTATCACCGAATACGTTGGCCAGACTCGTGGGTGGTTCTACACGCTCCATGTGATGAGCGTGGCATTGTTTGGTAAGCCAGCATTTAAAAACGCTGTGGCGCACGGCATCCTCCTTGGCAGTGATGGCCGTAAGCTGAGTAAGCGACTTGGTAATTATCCCGAAAACACTGAAACCTTCAATCAATTTGGGGCTGATGCTATTCGTTTTTACCTATTTTCTACACCGTTAGTTTCTGGCGAAACAGCGGTCTTTGATCAACGATCCCTCCAAGAAGCTCAGAGAAATGTCATTCAGCGCTTCAAAAACGTACAAACATTTTATTCAATGTATGCTGATGTCGATGGCTATTCTCCGAATACAAAATTATTGCAACCTAGTGTGCAGCATGCGCTTGATATTTGGGTATTAGCTCGGCTCAATCAAACCATTGCAGAAGTAACAGCCGCTGCTGACGGGTACGACACTCAGTCTCTATGTAGATCACTTACAGGCTTTCTCGATGATGTCTCCAATTGGTATGTACGGCGCAGTCGACGACGTTTTTGGAAGAGTGGCGATGACACAGATAAGACGACAGCATACGACACGCTTTGGTATGTGCTGGCGCAAACCGCCAAGCTCATGGCCCCGTGGGCTCCGTTTGTTGCCGAAGATGTCTGGCAAAAAGTTACTGCTGGAAAGCTTGAAGATTCTGTGCATCTTACTGAGTGGCCAGATGTGCAGGGTGTGGACAGCGATGCTTTGCTGGCTATGCAGCAAGTTAGAGAGATTGTAACGCTTGGGCTAGCCCAGAGAGCCTCTGCCGGCGTAAAGGTGCGCCAGCCATTGCAGTCAGTAGCACTTGGTTTGAATGCAGATCTATCTGAAGATTTGCTGTCAATTATTGCTGAAGAGCTTAATGTTAAGGAGGTGCTGACAACTGCTAGCGACGTCTTAGCTGTAGAGCTTGCGACCGAGCTCACTGCGGAGCTTAAGACAGAGGGGTTGGCTCGCGATATCATCCGAGTTGTGCAAGTTGCTCGGAAAAACGCTGGCTT
>CAZYFT010000005.1:31900-37562 GCA_964646575.1 uncultured Candidatus Saccharibacteria bacterium
CAGTTTTTGTATGCGGGCGTGGGAGTCATTGCTTGTATTATTGTGGCGCGCATCGATTATCGTCTATTTAAGAGCTATGCGGTCGTTGTCTATATTCTTATGGTGCTCAGCTTGGCGGCCGTGGACTTTATTGGATTTTCTGCTTTGGGGGCTCAACGGTGGATTAGTATTGGCTTCTTCCAATTCCAGCCTTCGGAGTTTGCAAAATTAGCCTTGATCCTCGTGTTGGCAGCGTTTTATTCAAGGGTTTATACCCGCAGTCATCAACTGCGCTACTTGTTTTATTCGTTAGCTATCATGATTGTACCGATGATGTTGGTGGTGATCCAACCAGATCTCGGAACAGGATTAGTATTGTTTGTGATTTGGCTCAGTATGACACTGGCTTCTCGGGTGAAAAAGCGTTATTTGGTAGCTGGTGCGGCAGCTGGTGTAGTGATGTTGCCAATTTTTTATAGCGTCTTGGCGCCATACCAACAGAACCGTATTAATGTACTGCTTAACCCACAGGCTGATAGATTAGGTACGGGTTACAATGTAACTCAAGCTATAATTGCAGTCGGAAGTGGTGGCTGGACTGGCCGTGGATTGTCGTCCGGAAGTCAAAGTCAGTTAAACTTTTTACCCTCTCAACACACGGACTTTATCTTTGCGGTACTTGCCGAGAAGCTTGGCTTTTTAGGCGCTGCGTTGGCAATTGTGCTGTTCGTAATCCTTATTGTGCGTATTTACATATTAAGTACAGAGTCAATCGATCGGTTTGGTAGTTTCATCTGCATTGGCACCGCCAGCATGTTGCTGTTCCATGTACTAATTAATGTCGGCATGAATATGGGTATTATGCCGGTTACTGGCATCCCATTGCCGCTCATTTCTGCTGGAGGCACGAGCATGCTGGCCAATTTCTTAATCCTAGGAATAATCCTCTCAGTTGCGCGTCACCGTGAGACTAAACGCCGCTTGAAAGACGAGTCGGTGTGAGAAAAATTTCGCGTCGTAAGCTGATAAAGCTTGGCTACGTCAGCATTACCCTGTTATTAGCCGCAGTGATTGTGCGAGCTTTCCCAGAAAAAGATCCGGGCTCAGCATTGTCTACGGGAGATAGTCTACGGGTTGTCGAGGTGTTTGATGGTGACACCATTAGCGTTGACCGGAATGGGGTTGTTGAAAAAGTGCGCTTTATTGGAATAGACACGCCAGAAACTAAAGATCCGCGCAAGCCGGTACAGTGTTTTGGGAAAGAGGCGAGTAACTACACGCATCAGCTGCTTGAAGGTAAACGCGTGCGCTTAGAAATCGACACCACTCAAGGTGAGCGAGATCGATATGATCGAATTTTGGCCTATGTGCGTCGCGAAGATGGTTTGTTTGTAAATCAGCAACTGGTTGCCGAGGGGTATGCCCACGAATATACCTATCAGGGGAACCCATATACCTATCAGGCAGATTTCCGCGCTGCCGAACAGGCGGCCAGGGAGCAGCAAAAGGGTTTGTGGTCGCCGAATAGCTGTAATGGCGACACTTCTTCTTAATTGAAGCTAGCCGAGGGTGCCGCGTCTCACGTATAATGGGTATATGAGTAAAGTTTATGACGTTTTAATTATTGGTAGTGGTCCAGCGGCGTACACGGCTGCAATTTATACTGCACGCGCATCGCTCTCAACGGCAATTTATGCGGGAGATGTTCCTGGCGGCCAGCTTCTACTTACCAGCGAAGTCGAAAATTTTCCTGGCTTTAGAGACGGTATTATGGGTCCGGAGCTGATGGAAGAGATGAAGGCTCAGGCTGAGCGTTTTGATGTTGAAATGGTGAGTGAATTTATCGATAAGATTGACCCAGGTAAGCCGCATGTTGTTCATACCCGAGGTGGAGAAAAAGTACAGGCAAAGACAATCATTGTTGCTACGGGTGCCCAGGCGCGTTGGCTCGGGCTTAAGAACGAAACTCGGCTTATGGCCAAAGGTATATCAGCTTGCGCCACTTGTGATGGCTATTTCTTTCAGGGTAAGCACGTAGTGGTAGTTGGTGGAGGCGATACTGCTATGGAAGAGGCGCTGACACTAACAAAATTTGCGGATAAAGTTACTGTTGTTCATCGGCGAGATAGCCTCAGGGCAAGCAAGATTATGCAGGAACGCGCAAAGCAGCATCCTAAGATCGATTTTATTTGGAATAGTGCTGTAACCGATGTATTCGGTGAGCATATGGTTTCTGGCGTCGAGATCACAAACCTGCAGACAGACGAGAAGCAAAAGTTTGATTGTGAAGGGCTTTTTGTGGCGATAGGACATGTTCCAGCGACGGAATTCTTGAAGGGTGTAATTGATCTGGACGAAAAAGGCTATGTAGCTGCTAAAGATATTGTTTTTACGAATATTGAAGGTATTTTTGCGGCTGGCGATGTTGCCGATAAGCGGTATCGTCAGGCAATCACTGCTGCGGGCGATGGCTGTCGCGCTGCGCTAGAAGTTGAACATTATTTAGCAAACCAAGGATAATTGAGCTATGTCTCAAGCCGATGATATAAAAGTATATAAAGAGCGTATCGCGGCACTGCAAGCGCAAGTTCGCGAGTTGCATCAGCGCTTAGTGACCGATGAACTCACGCAGATATTTAATCGTCGTGGCCTCATGGAATACCTGGAGGCTATTGCTAGTGAAGTAATGTATCAGTATAAACACCCTGACAAACGGCGCTCCGTGATCATTAAGTCGCTCACCATAATATTTCTTGATATCGATCACTTTAAAAAGGTGAACGATACGTACGGACATGATGCGGGCGATGAGGTGCTGCGCCAAACGGCCGATTTAATTCGCGGCCGGGTGCGACAGCTGGATATTGTTGGTCGATATGGTGGCGAAGAGATTGTCGTTGGCTTGCCGGGAGCTACAGCCGAGCATGCTGAGCGTATCGCTGATGATTTGCGAGCGATTATTGAAGAGCATGATTTTATAGTCGGAGAACAATCTTTACAAGTCACTGCTAGCCTAGGGGTGGCTGAACTCACTCCAACTCGTAATATTCATCAAACTCTGAAGGCTGCGGATGATGCTCTGTATAAGGCGAAAGACTCAGGTAGAAATAAGGTTGTGGTAGGGTAGGGTGCCAAGGGTCGCTGAGTTAGCCTCCACGGGGACTGTTTTGGAGGAGTCGCTTACTGTGCGCAAAATGGGTTTGCGGGACATCGCTCCCATGCACCATTTGTTTGCTCAGTCGGTTGATGATTCATTTACGTATTTCCCAGACGAGTACCGGGCAAAACTACGTCGTCAGCACAACCTGCCGAGACTTTTTAAGGCACACATTTCCCCGAAGGCCCATTTTTTGCTTTTGGGGCACGGTATGCAGAACATCGGCTACTGCCTGCTGCGTTTTCAGCAAGACAGAGCGTATATTTTCTGGATGTACGTAGATCCAGACTTTCGAGGTATTGGGGTGGGAGAGAGACTGTTGCGCGCAGCCGTAGAGCAGTCTCGCTTGCGTAATATGACGGCTTTGGAGCTGGTTACCTATGACAAAGAGGCGTTTTACGCAAAATATGGCTTTGTACCCTTGCGACATGTTGCCGGATTGGTAGGGGGAGTGGATATGGTGATTATGGAGTATGGATTGTAGTTATGAGTAAAATCTTACCTAAGCGTAATGTGTATTTACGGGGCTATGAGACGTCGAACAAGCCAGCTCCTAGACGTGATAAGCCACGACCTCACAAAGCGCATCGCTGGTTGGTTTATGTGCTGATTATTCTGGCACTTGGTGTAGCTTGGTTGCTCTTGAGTGGCACGCAAGTAGTTCAGCGACAATCGACTGCAACGCAAAATAAGTCTCTCAATAAAAAGACCGAAGTCTCAACCGGTAAAGTGGTTGAACAAGGGGAGGTGGTGAGTTATACGTCGGAGCAGACGTTGCAGCTAATACGCCAAACAAATAAGGGCTACACAGGGCCGGCAACTGCTGTAAAAACACAGACTTTCCGATATACTATGACCGACACAAATGGTCAGACAGTGCAGGTATACGCACGAGTATTTGTACCTTCAACCGGTGTGACTGAAGGCTTACCGGTGTTTGCATTTGCGCCTGGGACTACTGGTATAGATGATCAGTGTGCGGCGTCGGTTGAGCAATCTTCTAAGCGCGCTTGGGGCAACTACCCTAGTCACATGGCAGCCTATGCGGCTCAGGGTTACGCTACGGTGATTACCGATTACGAGGGTATGCGCGACCAGACTCGCATGCATCATTACATGGTTGGTGCTCTAGAGGGCAGGGCGGTGCTTGACTCAGTTCGAGCGCTCGGTAATTTGCCGCTCACGAAGGATCGCATAACCACCGAACAGGTAATTGTCGGTGGCTATTCTCAAGGTGGTCATGCTGCATATTGGGCTGATGAGATTGCTGCTACCTACGCACCAGAAATTAACATTCAGGGTGTTATTGGCTTTGGTCCAGTAACAGATGTGCGTCGTACGCTTACCGACACGACACAGGGGGCTAATATTCTTTGGTTTGGGCCGTATGTACTCTATAGCTACGCCGATTGGTATAAAGAGAGTTATCCGATCGATAATATTCTCATGCCTCCATTTTCCAGTAATTTAGCGACAGATATTTCTAAGAACTGCATTGACACTAATATTGCCTATTGGGGTAACAAGGATATTAATCGGGTGTATACACCGCAGTTTATTGCCGCAATGAAATCTGGTTCAGTTGCATCCGTTTCCAAGGCGTTTGATCAGCGCATGCAAGAAAACCTCACCGCTGATACAAAGACGCCCAGCAAGAAGGCAATTTTCCATGGCGATCTAGACAATGTAGTGTTGCCTGCGCAATCTCAGGATGCTGTTACACGTCTCTGTCAGCTAGGCAATACGGTAGCGTATAAGCGCTATCCCGATGCCACTCATTACACCACTATGACTCGTAGTTATAATGACACGATAAATTGGATGAAGGCAGTCTTTACTGGTACTCAGCTACCAAGCGATTGTAAGTAAACAAAAACACCCCAGGTGGGGTGTTTTTACCAGCACATGCCAGATTGTTAGGCTGTAATTGAGTCAATTACCAGCACGGTTTTATGCTGACGGTGGCCATGCATAGTTTTTTGGCGCTTCTTAGCCTTATACTTCAGTACGAGAACTTTATCAGACTGTTTGTCTGCAGCACGCACAGAGGCAACTACTTTTGCACCGGCAACATGAGGTGTGCCAACCTTTACATTGTCGCCATCAACTACCAAAAGCGGCTCAAAAGTGACGCTTTTTTCTTCGCCCAAAAGTTCAGTCTCGATGGTCTGACCTTTTTCGACGAGGTATTGGTGATTTCCGGCTTGAATTACTGCTAACATATTCTTTCTCGTTTAGGACAACAATGTAGTATTCTATCAGGTTTGCAGCTAAATGTAAATAGTTGTCCGAGAAATGCTTAAGATGGCTGGTTTCTTGCTATAATAAGGAGTAATGAATTTAGTGAGGGTGGAGACAAATTAGCGTGGTGATTATTGCGGTTGCAAATCAAAAAGGTGGTGTTGGCAAAACAACTACTACAGTTAATCTTGGTGCGTACATTGCCAAGGCCGGCAAACGGGTGTTGATTGTAGATCTAGATCCACAAGGAAATGCTAGCTCGGGCTTGGGTATTGATAAGCAGCG
>CAZYFT010000006.1:0-15429 GCA_964646575.1 uncultured Candidatus Saccharibacteria bacterium
AGATTATTGTGAATCGGGCTTGATTGCTAACGCCCATCGGCTGGGAGTTGGAGCGTTAAATATGCAAACTTCGACTGGTGGTGCTCCGCGGTCTTCAATGCGAAGTGATCCATTTCCAGATGAGTTTTCGAGTCAGATAGATTTAGAAATCGGCGATAGAGTAGAGCACGCTACCTTTGGCGCAGGAAAGGTGCTTGCTATCGAAGAGGATGATGTGCAAGTTTCATTCGAACGCGCGGGTATCAAGCGCTTGAATGTTGGTTTCGCCCCATTGAAGAAGCTATAATAAATATTGACAAATAGCAATAAGTATGCTAATATATTGACACTACCGGAACCGTTCCGGTGCACCACAACAGAAGGGAAGCCTACCATGAGCAACGAGACCACGATCATCGTCGTCATCGGCAGCGTCACCGCCAAGCAGTACAAGGATGTCCGGCTGGAATGCCTGCGTCTATTCGGGAAGCCAAAGATCGTTCGCATCCACGAGGACATGTTCCCCGGGTCGTACGGCTTCTTCGATGATGAAGAGGTTGCTCGTCGGAGCGGTATCTCCAGCTACGAGATGGATGCTTCCGACTACGGCTTCGGCGACTTTGCCCTGGATGTCACCACTGTCGTGGACAGCGAGATCCGAGCACAGTATGACGGCCTCGACACCGATCTCGTCGAGTACGTGGTGCTATCTCCCAGTATGGCGGAGAGGTTCTTCGATCGTACTGACGAGGACTTTGGGCAACTCCAGGAGCTTTTCTCGATTGCCCAGTTCAGGGTTGCTACGGCGTCCTGATCCTCACGAGCTTCTACAAAAACGACCACCTCCAGAATATCGGAGGTGGTAGTCATCTTTTATATTTAGTTCTTCGCGGCTTTTTTGCGCTCGCCAGCAGTCAAGTGGCGCTTGCGCATGCGAATCGACTCCGGAGTGACTTCCAAAAGCTCGTCATTTTCGATGAAATCCAGAGCTTCTTCGAGCGAGAGCTCAGTGAAAGGGGTGAGTTGAGTAGTCATATCTGTCGAGCTGGCGCGCACATTGGTGAGCTTCTTTTCTTTACAGACATTGATTTCCATATCGTCAGATCGGCGGTTGAGGCCGATGATCATCCCTTCATACACTTTTGTGCCCGGCCCAATAAAGGCAGTGCCTCGTTCCTCCACGGTCTTCAAAGAATAGGTAACCGCATTTCCATTTTCGGCAGATACCAAAACTCCATTGCGGAGTTTGGCGAGAGGTGCCCCAACTGGTTCATAACCGATGAGGAGACTGTTCATAATTACCGTGCCTTTTGTGGCGGTCAGCAGTAGGTTGCGCAAGCCTAAAAGCGCGCGGGTCGGCAAATGAAAGACGAGCTGAGTCACGCCCTTTGTAGTGGGCTGCATGTCCTTCATTTCGGCTCGACGACGACCGAGTTCCGCATTGACTGCACCCGTAAACTCTTCGGGCACTTCTATCATGAGCTCTTCGATTGGCTCAAGCTTCTTGCCGTCTTCTTCCTTATAAACAACGGTTGGACGACCAACTTCGAATTCGTAGCCTTCACGACGTAGAGTTTCAATGAGCACTGAAAGATGGAGTTCGCCACGTCCAGAAACGAGGAATGTGGTGCCTTGTTCTTCAACCCGCAGGCTCACATTCGTCTCGAGCTCCTTTTGCAATCGCCCAGCAATCTGGCGGGAAGTGGTAAATTTACCCTCCTTACCGGCGAAAGGTGAGGTATTTGGGCTCAATGCTATCTGTAATGTTGGCGCTTCGATCTCCATTACGGGGAGAGCTACTGGCTCTGCTGCGTCAGCGAGCGTTTCGCCGATGTGGGCGTCGGCAACGCCAGTGAGCTGAGCAATTTCTCCAGCGCTCGCCGTGGCTACTTCAACGCGTTCTAGTCCGCGCGAAACGAAAATTTTATCGACTTTGGCCTTATGCTCCACCCCGTCTGTAGCGATGCGAGTAATGGCATCTCCAGCTTTTACACTTCCGCGCTGGATTCGGCCAATTGCATATTTACCCTGGTATGAATCCCAGGCGAGGGAAGTGACAAGCATTTGGAAAGGCTTATCGGCCTCCACTTTTGGCGCGGGAATGTGTTCGATAATAGCTTCGAATACAGGGGTGAGGTCGGCCTCTTCATTCGCATCTGCAGGCATAGTCGTCCAGGACTTGCCATCACGACCAATTGCATAATATGTCGGGTAGTCGAGCTGATCATCGGAAGTCGCGAGATCTAAAAAGAGGTGGCCAACTTCATCTTCTACTTCTTTGACACGCTGGTCACGCTTATCGATTTTATTAATGACTACGATCGGCGTGAGGCCAAGCTTGAGCGCACGAGTAAGGACAAACTTGGTTTGTGGCATCGGTCCTTCCTGGGCGTCAACCACCAGAATAACGCCATCTGCCATGGAGAGGGTACGTTCGACTTCTCCAGAAAAATCAGCGTGTCCAGGTGTGTCGATAATATTAATTTTGGTACCCTGATACTCTACGGCAGTAGTTTTGGCAGTGATTGTAATACCACGCTCACGTTCCAGATCGCCTGAGTCTAATATTGTTGTCTGACTCATCTCGGCCTGGTGGTCGGCAAAAGTTTTAGATTGCTTTAAAAGGCCGTCTACGAGGGTGGTTTTTCCATGGTCAACATGGGCGACAATGGCGATATTTCGGATATGTTGAGCGTCGTGCATAAGTTTCTCTTAACATTAGTTGGTGTGGCGACAAAAAAAGAGCCGCTAAGGGCTGGCTTGTTCTAGATTGATATTATGCCACAGATAGGTAAAAAAGTCTAATCTATATTGTCATTATCTGATTTACGGGAGTATGATGAGCCTAAGCATCTTACATTAGGTGTAGCACCAGGGAAAAGGAGCCAAAATGGCACTCATCAGGGCAACGTGTAGTGACTGTGGCGACGTTGAGCTGCTGTCCCGTGACATGCGGGTACGGACCTGTACTGACACTGATGAATCAACGTATCTCTTCCGGTGTCCAGTGTGTCGGATGGTCGAAGTGCGTCTGGCTGATCCTCATGTAGTAGATATCTTGCTGGCTGCAGGCTGCAGGGGAGAAACATGGTGTTTGCCGGCAGAGCTACATGATCTAAGCCGAGCTCACCCGCAGCCTGTCACCCATGACGATGTTCTGGACTTCCATATCTTGCTGACAGAACTTTCAGACGAGCAGATTATTGTTGCGGCTCAGCCGTTTACGACGGAGGATCAAGATCACTTTCTAGGTGAACTCGAGCAGGCCGACAGCGGTGTGATTACTCACGAACTTGAGGCCTGACTCATAAGCGTCCATACAAAGGGCATGTACTTGCGAACATGCAAGCCTGCCCTCTTTTTCTTGTCTTTAGGCAAACCGCTTAAGATTGACGTTTCTATCTATAAAACGTATAATTTGCCCCAGTAAAACAAACTGTTTTGTAGAAAATAGTGAGATGAGGTAACAGAGTATACGTACTCAAACTACTGGCGCGGCTCTAGGGTGGCGTCAAAAAATTCAACTAGCTCAACAGAGATTGATCGCAAAACGAAATCGTTTTGTAGCTCGGCGTGTCCAGCCGCTTGCGAATCATCCGCGTACGCTTGGTGCTCGCACGAAGGCTGAAATTGGCTTACTTCATCTGGAGAGGGCGGGAATTCAGCGTTCAGCTGCAGCTATTGCAGTGGTGGTTACGGTATTAACCCTTAGTTTGGTACTCACTGCGCAAACTCGACATAGTTTTCGCGTTTTTGCAGATGAAAAACGAGTAGTGCAAATATATGTCGATGGTGAGCAACGCAATGTTGTTTCTAGTGCTTCAACGGTAAAAGATATTTTGGCAGAAAATGGCGTAGAAGTACGAAGAGGCGATGTTGTTGAGCCGGAGCTAGATACGGTTGTTGATCAGCCCAACTACAATGTGAACGTCTATCGCGCCGCACCGGCGGTGGTTGTTGATAGCGGGAAGTTTACTCAGGTTGTAACGGGATATCGCTCAGCTCGCAAAATTGCTGCGGCAGCTGGAGTGACACTATATCCCGAAGACAAAGCACAAATTGAGCAAGTGCAAGATTTTCAGCCTAGCCGTACCCTGGGATACAAAGTTATTGTTGATCGAGCTGTACCGGTTCAGTTGGTGGTAGCGGGTGAGCTATATAATATCCGGACACAAGCTACTACGGTTGGGGAGCTCTTAAAGGAAAAGAATGTTGAATATAGCCCAGAAGATTTGCAAGGGATGACCGCAGAAACCGAACTTACCCCAGGCGCACGAGTAGTGCTCTCAAAGATTGTGCAAGAAACCCAAGTGGTACTTGAGGATATCTCGCCAAATACCCAGACAATTTATGATGCCAATATGGAGGCAGGCAAGACTGAGACTCGACGGGCGGGTGTTACTGGACGCAAACAAGTTACGTATCTCGTGGAAAAAACGGCTGGTCAGCCAGACAAGCGAAGTGTACTCGACGAAAAAGTTTTGGTAGCATCAATTGATGCGATTGTAGTGAGGGGGACTAAAATTGTTGCTCGCGGTGGACAACCAACGCCAGAGCAGTGGGCAAAACTCCGCTTTTGTGAAGCTGGCGGAAATTATGCCAACAAGCGCAACCCACTCTACCGTGGTGCGTATCAGTTTAATTACAGCACCTGGAATAACTACGGTGGCTATTATGATCCCGCCGATGCGCCACCAGAAGTACAGGATGCGGCTGCCTTTGCGTTGTACGCTCGTCGTGGTGCCCAGCCGTGGCCGGTTTGTGGACGCCACTTGCGCTAGGCATGGATAAAGCGCAGCTTAAAGCCTTACTCGCTAAATTTGATGTCACGCCAAACAAGGGGTTGGGTCAGCATTTTTTGCATGATGAGTCGGTAATCTTAGATATGCTGGAGGCAGCGGAGGTGAATTCAGCCGATACTGTTTTGGAGGTGGGTCCTGGTCTTGGGGTGCTTACGAGTGCTTTGGTGCAACGGGCAGGGCAGGTAGTTGTTTATGAACTGGATGAAAAACTTGCTGCACTCATTGAATCTCAGCGGGCTGAAAATTTAATGGTGGTACGTGGCGATGCGCTAGAATTACCACTCCCCCCGCGGGGGACTCCCCTGCCCTATAAAGTTGTGGCGAACATCCCCTACTCTATTACCGGCGCTCTTATTCGCCGACTCATCACTTCCCCATCCGGCCCAAGTTCAATTACTCTCTTAGTACAGAAAGAAGTGGCCGAGCGAATGTGCGCCAAGCCGGGTCAGATGAGTGCGCTATCGGTGGCAGTACAGCTGCATGGCGCAGCAAAGATTGTCCGGCTTGTACCGCCAGAATGTTTTTGGCCAGCTCCAAAGGTGGATTCAGCGGTGGTACACGTAGACTTATCCGGTGGCCTTACACTTAATGTAGATGAGCGCGATTTCATGCGTTTGGTAAAATTTGGTTTTGCTCAAAAGCGTAAGCAGCTCAAAAATACTCTGGCAGCTGGTTTACGGATAGAGCCTGCAACGGTAGAGGCACGATTGCTTGAGCTAGGGCTACCTGCTACAGTACGAGCACAAGAATTGTCTCTAGAGAGCTGGAAGCAGCTCTACGATACGTATGTTCTTAGCACCTAATTACCAAGAAAAGGAGTTGGGGTATGTCTGCAAGCAGGGTTGCACATCGTAAGCCGCGCTTCATAAAGCAGCTAGCTCGTAGAGAAGCACCGGCTCTACTTCGACCAAATACTGGCGGCACTTCACAGTCCAGGGTTCCTTCTGCAGAAGGGGTGCGCTATGCGTTTTCAGCGCTTCAACTTCCTCGTCCTGGTGATGGCCGCAGAATCTAATCTGCATTTTGTCGCTAGTATGACTTGAGGTGGGATTAGATAAAAGTAGTAAGCCGGGAGAGTATTCTCTCGGCATTTTTCTTCTATTTCCAGATAGCGCCTATGCTATTATGGATGTATGTTGAAGCGTTTCCGCTGGGTTTCTTTTTTACTTATCTCCCTCATGATCTTTGGGGTATTTGCGTTTGCGCGCCACACGCAAGCCGCAGCAGATTTTACGTATAATATTACTCTTAATTATAAGTTGCAGGAATCTGGCACAACTACAGTAGTTGCAAATTATAAAGTCACCTACAACCGACCAGATAAAATACTCGACCTCATACGCATTGCTGCACCAACCAATAGTGTAGAAAATTTACGCGCAACCTATGCGGCTGGCGGCGAAATTCCAACTAAGCTCGAGCAAAAATCGAGCGAGGGATTGGGCTATAACTACGACTACAAAGAGGTCACGATAGATTTTGACTCGCAGAATGCCCGCGGTTCGGCATTAGAGTTTAGTGTGAGCTACGACACTGATGAGCTGATGGATGTAAAAGGTTCTTCGCGCACACTCTACGTTCCTTCGCTGTCGCAAATTGGAAGTGACGAGAATTATACCGTGAGTGTCTCGGTGCCCCAGGATTTTGGTAAGTTGTTTTCTACGGGGGTGTTGCCGGAACTCAATGGTGCAGATGGAAACTTGATTCGTTACACTTTCCCGAAATCGGCCGACCTTAAGCGCTCAGTTTCGTTAATTTTTGGCGAGTCAACAATTTATGAGGCTAACTTTGCTTTTCCGCTTGATAATACTACCGGGCAAACTAAGCGATTTACGGTTACGTTACCACCAGATACGAGCTCGCAAAAAATTTTTATTAAGAGCCTTTCACCAGAACCCGTTGCCACTCGTCTAGATGGAGACGGTAATGTCCTGGCCGATTACGATGTGCCGGCGCGAACTAAGATTGTGGTCACTACTGATGTAGCAGCTCAGGTAAAATATCTGGAATATGATTTGTCGACGAGCGGATCGATGCAAGATATCCCAGCAGAAATTACCAAGAAATACACCGGCCAAACTCAATATTGGCAGAGCACCAGTCCGCAGTTACAAGTCAAAGCTGCTCAGGCAGTGGCCGGCACCGATAAGGTTATCGATAAGGTGCGAAATCTCTATAAACTGACGGTTGATACGCTGAGCTACAATAATGAAAAGATTAAATACAATATTCGTCAGGGCAGCGATAAGGCACTAGCAAATCCTGATAACGCTGTGTGTCTCGAGTATTCCGACTTGCTTATCGCATTGTTGCGCAGTCAAAATATTCCAGCTCGTATGCCAGTTGGGTATGCCTATGCCGGTAATCTCAAGCAATCAAAAGCGGTGTCTGATTCGCTGCATAGTTGGGTGGAGGTATACGTACCAGGCATCGGTTGGATGAACCTCGATCCAACCTGGGGCGAAAAGTTTGATAATTTTGGGAAGAGTGATTTGGATCACTTCGCTTTTGCGGTGTGGGGTGCTGAAGATGCTAGCCCAGCTGCCGTAATGGTTGGTGAGCAGGACATGAATTATCAATATGAGGACACAACTATAAGTTATTCAGAAGATTTTCCGAGTGCTAATCGCGAAGGGCAGGCGGATGTGAGTAGTTATGTTATTTTCCCGGGCATCTCGATTTCGCGCTATTCCGTGACTGCACCAGAAAATGTGGCGGGGGATAATTATGCCGCACAAATAAAGCATGGCGACACAACTCAGAATGTAAACTTGGGCTCCTTGGCGCCACGTCAGCAATTTACCCAAAATGTGGCAGTAGTAGGCGGAAGCTATGCGAAAACCGCCGAGCTGCTTTTTGTGCAAAAAACCGATGGTAGCGATACGGTTTTAGCAGTTGCTACTGGCTCAGCCCAGTGGTGGCCATTTATTGTAATTTGCGTGGTTATATCTGGAATTATCGGTTTAATTCTGGTAGAATTGCGTCTTAGTAAGCAGCGTGGAGCGAAAGAGCCGGACAAGTTGCTAGAAGATAAGCCGGTGGCAGAAAAAAACTCCCAAGACTATATGCCTGCCGAGCCTGAGCCAAAGAAAGTAGAACATCATGACCAGCCAGAAAAATAAGTACTATCTTACAACCTCAATTCCGTATGCCAATGCTAAGCCGCATCTCGGTCATGCTATGGAATTTATTCAGGCCGACACATTAGCGCGCTGGCATCGTCAGCTCGGCGATGAAGTGTATTTTCAGATTGGTACCGATGAGCACGGGCAAAAGTTGTTCGAGGCGGCCGAAAAGGCTGATGCTGAACCATTAAGCTTCGTAAACGAGATGAGTGAAAGTTTCGTGCAGCTTGCGCGTGATCTCAATATTGATTACGACGCATTTGTGCGTACCACCGATGAGCATCACAAAAAAGGCGCGCAGGCTCTCTGGCGTGCGTGCGAAAAAGATATTTATAAAGGTACGTATACGGGGCTGTATTGTGTTGCCTGCGAGCTGTTTTATACATCTAAGGATGCTGTTGAAGGTATGTGTCCCGTGCATCCAAATCGTGCGCTTGAAGAGTTAGCAATTGAAAGTTATTTCTTAAAGCTCGCTTCTTATCAGGATGAGCTTATTGGCTTAATTGAAAATAATGAATACAGGGTTTTCCCAGATCTCCGCAAAAATGAGATTTTAAGTTTTTTGCGCAACAACAAACTTGAAGACCTCTCAATTTCGCGACCAAAGAGTCAGTTGGTGTGGGGCGTAGAAGTGCCCGGGGATGACACTCACGTGATGTATGTGTGGTTTGACGCGCTCGCCAATTACATTACGGGCGTTGGGTATCCCGATGAACCAGAGTTTAAAAAGTGGTGGCCAGCGGATCTGCATATTGTTGGCAAGGACATCAATCGTTTTCACTCTGTGTATTGGCCAATCATGTTGATGAGCGCTGGAGTTCTACCACCAAAAGCTTTGTATGTGCATGGGTTTATTAATGCGCCGGGTGGCGTGAAGATGAGCAAAAGTTTAGGAAATGCGGTAGGTCCTGACGAAATACTGGAGCAGTACGGCGCTGACGCGTTAAGGTATTACTTGCTCCGTTATATTCCGCATGACTCTGACGGAGAGTTTGGGCTCGAGCGTTTTCATGCAGTGTATACTGCGGATTTAGTGAACAATTTAGGAAACCTTGTGCAGCGTGTGGCAAGTATGACTGTGAAGTATTGTGATGGTAAATTTGAGCCAATTGTAGAGGTACGTCAGCCCAAGCTTGCTGAACTGAGGAATGCTGGGTTTGATGATGAGCTTCAGAAAATTTGGCAGCAGCTCGACTCACTCAATGAAGCGATCGACAAAAATGAACCGTGGAAACTTGCAAAGACAGATCTTGCAGCTACTACTAAGTTGCTGAATGGCTGGATTCATCAGATTATTCAGTTGTCTGTTGCCTTAACTGCGTTCATGCCGTCTACTGCTGAGAAAA
Organism: uncultured Candidatus Saccharibacteria bacterium; assembly: GCA_964646575.1. Classification (GTDB taxonomy): domain Bacteria; phylum Patescibacteriota; class Saccharimonadia; order CAILAD01. The sequence continues at coordinate 9,253 of CAZYFT010000006.1, forward strand.
TTCATAAAATATTTTCGGATGGGCGAGTAGATATGCGTGGTGGCATGCTTTTCCCGCGTATCGAAAAGGAAAATTAGCACATGATTGATACTCACGCTCATCTCCATTTTGTAGATGCGTTTGTGGATGCTGGAGAGGCTCTTACGCGGGCTCACGAAGCCGGCGTAGATACAATTATTAATGTTGGCGTCACGCCCGAAGATAGCCGTCAGGCCTTAGCGTTTGCGCAAAATCCTGACTATGCCCCCCAAAAAACTGGCGTAAAGTTATTTGCTACCGCCGGCTTGCATCCGCACGAGGCAAAAGTTGGTGATGCTGCCCTCGATGCGATTGCCGATCTAGCTGAAGACGTTATTGCTATCGGTGAATGTGGGCTCGACTACTACCGTAACCTTGCGACCAAGCAAGAGCAGGATCGCGCGCTCCGGGCTCAGATTGAGATTGCACTAGAACATAATTTGCCACTCATATTTCACGTACGCGACGCGTGGGAAGATTTTTTTGCGGTTCTTCAAGATTACCCCAAGTTGCGAGGGGTGATTCATAGCTTCACTGGTCATCAAGCAGAAGTTGAGCGAGCGATGGGCCATGATGGCGAACTCTTTTTTGGCCTCAATGGAATTATGACGTTCACAAAAGATGAGGTTCAATTGCAGGCCGCACGTAGCATCCCAGCCGATCGGGTGCTCTTAGAGACTGACTGCCCATATCTGGCGCCAGTACCACATCGCGGCAAGCGCAACGAGCCAGCGTATGTTCCGGCAATTGCAGAGTTTTTGGCGCTGCTGAGGGGTGTTGAAATAGACGTGTTGGCACACGATACAACTCGCAACGCGGAAAGTCTGTTTGGGCTATAAGTATGAAGCGCTATTATTTTGATTATGCGGCGGCAACGCCATTAGATACCGAAGTGGCGCAAGAAATGCAGGCAGCTCGGAAGGTTTATGCTAACCCAGCTAGTCTCTATGTCGAAGGTCGTGAAGCTCGTAGTTTACTCGATTCTGCTCGCAAGCAAATTGCCGTGGTCCTTGGCGCTCAGGCTCGCGAAATTGTGTTTACCAGTGGTGCGACAGAGTCGGATAATCTGGCAATTTTAGGTGCGCTTACTGCCTGTGGTGAGCCACAAGCGCGAGTGATTACGCCCCCAACTGAGCATGCGGCGGTGCGAGCCTGCACGCAAGTGGCACGTGCCAGTGGTTATGATGTGCAGGAAGTTGCGGTTGCCGAAACCGGTATGGTGGATGTTGACCATGTTACGCGACTTATTACCGATAAAACTGTACTGATATCCGTTGCGATTACTACTAGTGAAATTGGTACCGTGCAACCGATTGCCGAAATTGGGCAACTGGTAAGGGGGGTTCGAGCTGATCGCGAAAAACGCGGCATAGCAACGCCAATCATTTTTCATACCGACGCGTCGGCAGCTCTTGGTTTTCTGCCTCTGCCGGTGGACCGTTTGGGAGTAGATCTTATGACTCTCTCGAGCGCTAAAGCCTACGGTCCGGTGGGTATCGGTGCTTTGTATGTGCGGCGCGGTACTCCGCTCACGCCCATGATTATTGGTGGTCGACAGGAGGCAAGTTTACGCTCAGGAACGCCAGCAGTTGATTTAGCGGTTGGGTTTGCAGCGGCTACAGAAAAAGCTGAAGCAATGCGTAAAGACGAAGTGCGTCGCTTGCAGGGTTTGCGCAGTGATCTGTGGCGGGTCCTTAAGGATATTGAGGGCATTAAGTTGAATGGTCACAATAAAAAGCATTTGGCTGGTCTTATAAATATCTCCTTTGCCGGCTTTGATGGTGAGGACTTAGTGTTGGCGCTTGACGCGGCTGGTTTTGCAGTAGCGACAGGGGCAGCTTGTGCAGAGTCTTCAGATGAACCAAGCCATGTATTGTTGGCGTTGGGTAGAACACGCGCCGAAGCACAGGGTAGCCTGCGTATTTCTCTCGGTCGCTCAACAACGGCTGAGGACGTGCAAGCATTGGTGGGCGCAATTCGCCAAATCGTCGTACAATAAGCCTATGCTTTTTCATAGTAAAAAAGAAAAAAAGCGACGCAGTCGAACGAGGAAGTTTTTTGGATTTCTCGTTGGTCTATTTGTCTTAATAGGCATATTTGTTGCTGCGGTATTTGGGTCGGCAATTTATCTTTCACCGCAAGACTCTACAAGCCCCGCCGATGCGATTGTGGTGGTTTCTGGCGGGCAAACACAAACGCGGGCCAAACAAGGCATTGAACTCTACAAAAAAGATTTGGCTCCTAAAATTATCTTTTCTGGAGCGGCCCTTGATGACGGCCCCTCAAATGCCAGAGAGATGGCCGCGTTGGCGCGACGCTCTGGCGTGCCCGATAGCGCAATTATTATTGATGAAGACGCTAAAACTACGTACCAAAACGCGGTGAACTCCAAGCGTATTTTAGAAGAGAACGATGCGAAATCAATTATTCTCGTGACATCTCCCTATCACCAACGTCGGGCATTCATCACTTTTCAAAAGATACTGGGCGATGGTTACACTATTGAAAATAGTTCAAGCTACGACAATGCTTGGAGTAAATCAGCCTGGTGGGCCACGCCTTTTGGGGTCTGGATTACCGCTTCTGAGCTGGCTAAAGTGGGATATATCTACGTAACTGGAAACTATCAATAAGGCTTGACGGAACTAAATTACGAGAGTATTATCTGTTCAGCTTCGAATTAGCAGTGCAGTTCGAATCTGAACCTCTTAAAAATCGTGTGTCGTCCGAGCGTCAAATTCCACCTAGCGTGAAGCGACACGCAGCCGGCCTTCGGGTCGGTGAGGGAGGCCTCTTTACAGGGGGTGAGAGGCCTCCCAACATCATTCCGTGCTGCAACACGGAACACTACAGAAACTGGCGCCACTGGCGAACCTATTCTGTAGTTGCCGCATCCCAGTGCGGCCGGCCGGGTGGTCTCGAAAGAGATCATCCGGCCATACTTTTTATTGAAAAAATCCCGCCATCGCATGATGACGGGATTGTTGCTAACAGGAGCGGGTCAGTAGATGCCCCATGCCTCCACCGCGAGGGCCGAGATGGACCCCCGCTGATGACGCAAGAGCTTCTTCCGACAGATCTTCGACTGCGATCTCCAGATATGCAGCGATGGCATGCCGGGGGTCCTTGCGGGCCAGAATGATGATCTCTTCCTGCTCGGGGCCGAAGGTATGTACGACCTTCATACTGGTTGGTGAGAGCCGGTCGTTGGGGTTGTAGTGCAAGATCTGGAGTGATCCACACTTGGTCTTACACTTGTAGGCGCCGTCGAAACCTTCAGCGACGAAGAGTCGTTGATCAACAGCCTTGGGGTGTTGCAGCCAGGGGGCTTGGGATGACATGTGGGTTGTAACTCCGTGGATAGGGTACAGTTAGCTTGTAAATAGTAAAATATTTGGTTAAGATAGTCAACTATGAAGAATGCACAAAAAACTGTCTTTGTTGGGCTTTCCGGCGGGGTCGATTCTAGTGTTTCAGCGGCTTTGCTTGTAGAGCAGGGTTATAAAGTTGTGGGTGCGTATATGAAGAACTGGACCCAAGATATCGCTGGCAATCCATGTCCTTGGGAAGACGATTTACGTTCGGCAAAAAGTGTGGCAGCTCATCTGGGGATTGAGCTTAAAATTTTTGACTTACAACATCAGTACAGAGCGCAGGTAGTGGACGCAATGGTGCAAGCCTACGCCGCTGGGCTTACACCAAACCCCGATGTACTATGCAATGAAGAGATTAAGTTTTCGTTATTTTATAATCTGTGTCGCGATGAGGGGGCAGATTTTGTTGCTACCGGTCACTATGCTCGAATCGTAGATGGCCGGCTTATGCAGGCGGTTGATAGCAAGAAAGACCAGACTTATTTCCTGTATCGTATGCCAGTTAAGTCTGCACAGCATGTACTCTTTCCATTAGGGGAGTACGAAAAACCTCAAGTGCGCGAATTGGCAAGAGAACGAAATTTACCGACAGCCACTCGTCAGGAAAGTATGGGGCTGTGCTTTGTCGGCAAAATCCCGCTCAAGGACTTCTTGGGTGAATTTATGGAGCTTACTCCCGGACCAATTGTGAATGAATCTGGCCAAGAGATTGGGCAGCATGACGGAGCTGCACTGTATACAGTTGGTCAACGACACGGGCTTGGGGTTGGTGGCGGCACACCCTATTACGTGCTGTCAAAAGACCTTAAGACTAACATTGTAATGGTTACGACTAATCCAAATCAGTTGCGATGTGACCATTATAATATAGGCGACACTACATGGTGGCAGCAGCCAAAAGTTGATTCGATATATCAAGTGCGAATTCGCCATCTTGGTGAATTGCTGGAGTGCAAGCTTGAGCTACAAGCAGATGGCGTGTGGCGTATCCAGTTGGTTCATGGCACTCATCGTGGAGTTGCGGCCGGCCAGCACGCTGTTGTGTATAACGGCGATAGTGTACTAGGCGGTGGTGTAATCCAGTAAAAAACCACACACAGAGGTGTGGTGTGACGCTTAGTTGCAGGGTGGAATTCTCATTACAACCGCGAGGGCATCGCTAGAAATTGTCGCTCTCATGATCGCCTCGACGGCATAGTAGACAAGTTGAGTGGGGCAGATGTCCTGCATCATGCAGAATTGCACGATCGCCTCGACTTCGCTAGGGGTGAACCACGCAGCCAGGCCATAGGTGTCGTCGGTGCTGTCATGGTCAAAGTGATCGTGTAGATCTTGATAGCGCTCAGAATCAAAGGTACCCATAGCACTTCCTTAGTGAGGGAGTGGATGCAGACATTTTGACGCTCATGTACTCAAAAATCAAGTAGCTGTACTACGAGAAAGCCCTTATGCTACACTGCTTAGTGAAATAAGGAATCATATTTTTTATGGCAACTGGTGACGATAAAACTCAATCTACTGGACCAAGTATAGCTGATGGTTCGATGGCATATATGCCAAAACCAAATGGCGATGAACAGCCCGAAGGTGAAGACGAAATTCGTCTTGATCACAATAAGAAGGAAGAAACCAAGACTATGGCTGACATCGCCGAGGAATTGGGTGGCGATAAGATTACTAATACACCCCAGGCCGACGGCGTAAAGGTTGCGGTTAATGGTAAGCAAAAAAAAGCTCAGGCAAAAAAGAGTGAGCCTGTAAAGTCCGAGCCAGTACCAGAGGTTATTGAGCCGGATGTTATTGATGATGGCAATATTCCGCCGGCATTCGAAGCGGAACGTCAACGTGGCGACAAGGGTGGTGGCAAGGGATTTCTCATCTTTCTTATGATTATTGCTCTGCTTGCAGCTGGAATTTTTGGGTATCTGTGGTGGACCGAAAAGCAGCAAGTTGCAGATTTGCAGACAGAGGTATCTAAACTTACCGAGGCTAATAAGGGGCTATCCGGCGACACGAGCTCATCCACAACTTCAGCCAGCGCTACAAGGACTATTCCAGAGGTTGGACTTACCTATGCTTTTGGTGATGACGTAGCTACAGTCACTTATCGTTTCCGAGAGACTACTGATGCGAATAAGCAGGCCCACAAAGTTCTTACGTTTTCATCAACAAAAGTGGTAGAGGCGGAGCGCAAAGTAAGTAGCACGGCACCAAAATGTACGGCTGAATTTAGTCCGCTCGGGGCACTTACGAGTTATGCAGCAGGTGACACCTATAAAGGTGGGAAGATTGAAGACGTTGAAGTAGATAACGAGACAGTTTTGAAACTTGGTGATAGCTATTATGTATACGAAGCGGGTCAGTCGGCATGTTCGGCAGATGCTAGCGTGCAAGAAGTTGTTACGGCCGAGAAAGCTGCAGTACAGGCGTTTGTAAAATCATTAAAGGAGCAACAATAGTATGGACGAAAAAATTCCAGAGCCATTATCAAAACCGGTAGAGCCAACTAAGCCAGGCGCGAATATTCCGCCGGCTCCAGCAGCCCCAAATGCTACGGTCAGCTCAACGCCGATGGGGATGCCTGCTTCTAATGTAGGTAAGTCAGGTGGCGGAAAGAAAGTATTGGTCGTGCTTTTGGTGCTGATTTTGATGGCTAGCACAGCTGCGTTTGGCTACCTTTGGTGGCAGGCGCGCTCGGCTCAGACTCAGGTAGCACAGGCGCAGACGGATAAAGAGGCGGCTGAGAAAAAAGCTACTGAGGCGGAGGCTAAGTTGAAAGAACTAG
>CAZYFT010000006.1:15529-23264 GCA_964646575.1 uncultured Candidatus Saccharibacteria bacterium
AAAGAGGCGGCTGAGAAAAAAGCTACTGAGGCGGAGGCTAAGTTGAAAGAACTAGAAGATACTCAGGCAACTGAAACCGAAGCCGCAAAGCAGACAGATACGGAGCTGATTACGGCTGCTGCGCAGAATTATGCGAATGCTATGGTTGATGGAGCGAATGATAAGCTAGGCAAGCCAGAGTTGAACGCAAAAAATAAAAGCTTTGCAACCGTTGCAGTTTCGGGTGAAGGCGGCTATGTAATGACGCTCAAAAAAGTGAATAATGCTTGGGTTGTTATATACAGCGGTCAGGCAGCGCCGGATGCAGCTACTGTAGAGATGTTTGGCATTCCTCAGTAAAAAATCGTCAATAAAAAGCTGAAGGGGCGTCCCAAGTGGGACGCCCCTGTTGTGTGGGATGAAGCGAGGTCAGCCGGTGAAGCTGATGTTGGCCCCTCCGCCTCCGTGGGTCTGGGTGACGGGTGTCTCGACCGGCGGGAGCGGCCTGATGTAGGGCGGCAACTCCACGACGAGCGCGGTGTCGATCTCCGGCTCGGGCAGGTCGGGGGTGGTCGTGGGCGGCGTCTCCGGCACGGTGGTCGGGACGGGCTCGGGCGCGACGGTGGTCGTGGTCGTCTCGGGGGCGACCGTGGTGGTCGGCTCCTCGTACGGGGTCGTCGTGGTGGTCTCCTCGTGGCAGTCGTCGTCGTAGTACGACGTTGCGCCGGCGGAGGAGCTGGAGATGCTGATGCCGATGATCGTGATGATCACCGCGATGATGCCGATGATGGCTCGCTTCTTGGTCATGAGAGGTACTCCCTGGTTCGGGTCGGGTGGTAATCGCGGTGTTGCGAGAACCGTATAATATTAGCATAAAAGCTATAAAAAGTCAATAGAAAAACCTCCACAAAACAGCTTTCTTCAGGTATAATCTACAGATATGAATGCTCAAGAAGTCCGCAAAAAATACCTAGAATTCATGGCTCGCCAGGGTCATGTTATTGTGCCACGTGCAAATATCGTTCCAGATGGCGACCCGACCACCCTTTTTACCGGTTCTGGCATGCAGCCAATGGTGCCATATTTGCTGGGTGAGCCACATTCTGAAGGTAAGCGATTGGCAGATTCGCAGACCTGTATCCGTGTGCAGGATATCGATGAAGTTGGCGATACGAGCCACACCACATTTTTTGAAATGCTTGGGAATTGGTCGTTGGGTGATTATTTTAAACAGCAGCAAATTCGCTGGTTTTGGGAATTCCTCATTGCAGAGCTCAAACTCGATCCCAGTAAAATCTACGTGAGCTGTTTTGCTGGCGATGAAAAACTTGGCATTCCGCGCGATGAAGAGGCAGCTGGTGTCTGGAAGGAACTTTTTGAGGCTGTGGGTGTTGATGCAAAAATTGTAGAAATTGGAGCCGCCGAAAATGGAGATAGAGATGGCATGCAGGGCGGACGAATTTTTTACTATGATGCTAAAGAGAACTGGTGGAGCCGAGCGGGCGTGCCGGAAAATATGCCAGTGGGCGAGCCGGGCGGCCCGGATAGCGAGGTGTTTTACGACTTTGGGGAAGCCCACCATGACGCAAGTTTTGGTGAGCCACATCCAGCGAGTGATAGTCCACGCTTTTTAGAAATTGGTAACTCAGTATTTATGCAGTACATCAAAACCGAGTCTGGTTTTGACGAGTTGCGGCATAAAAATATCGATTTTGGCGGTGGCTTGGAGCGTTTGGCAGCAGCAGCAATTGACTCACCAGATGTGTATCGCACGAGCATTTTGTGGCCAATCGTCAAAAAGCTCATAGAGCTTACAGGTACGGCTTATGAGGGTAACGAAGCTGCCATGCGCATTATTGCCGACCATGTGCGGGGTGCAACTTTTATGGCGGTTGATGGTGTGCGGCCAAGCAATACGGCTCAAGGCTATGTGATGCGCCGATTAGTAAGACGGGCAATTCGTGGCGGGCTAGAGCTTGGTGTTCAGACAGGGCTGATGGCTGCAGTGGTGCCAGTGGTAATTGATATCTATAAGGATGACTATGCGGAAGTTGTAGAGAGAGCTGAAGATGTGCTGAGCGTATTGCAGGCCGAGGAAGAAGCCTTCCGTAAGACGCTGGAGCGTGGCTTACGAGAGTTTGAAAAACGTACGTCAGAACTCGATTTTACACAGCGACCGCCGGTGCCTACCGGAAAGCGTACGGAGCTTACGGGCAAGCTTATCTTTCAACTTTCTGATACCTATGGTTTCCCAGCTGAACTGAGTTTGGAAGAGGCCGAAAAAGAAGATGTGCCGGTTGCGGCCAATTGGCAGGATGAATTTAGTCGACTCCTCGACGAGCAAAAAAACCGTTCCCGCACTGCAACAGCCGGACAGTTTAAGGGTGGACTTGCAGATCATTCGGCTAAAACCGTACAGTATCATACTGCTACCCATCTGATGTATCGCGCACTGCGTAATGTACTTGGTGGTCATGTAATGCAACGAGGTAGCAACATTACACCTGAACGTTTGCGGTTTGACTTCTCGCATACCGAAAAAATGACTCCAGAGCAAATCGCTGAAGTTGAGCGCATTGTAAATGATGTGATTGCTCGTAACTTAGAAGTGAGTTTTGTGGAGATGGGTAAGGATGAGGCGTTTGAAGCTGGCGCACTGGGCGCTTTTGGTGAAAAATATCCAGATGTTGTGAAGGTTTACACGGTTGGGGATGCAGCTGGAGATTGGTATAGTCGCGAGATTTGTGGTGGGCCACACGTGCCACGCACAGGTGAACTCGGCACATTCCGCATCGTAAAAGAAGAGAGTTCATCGGCAGGCGTACGCCGCATTAAGGCTGTTTTAGAATAAAAAAGACCCACACGCCTGAACGTGTGGGTAGGTAAGACTAGCTGTCAGTCTCGGAATCTCTCAGTTGGCCGGCGAGCCAGCGCAGACCAGCAAAGCAGAGTCCTACTGCCAGGCTGAGCCCGACCAGGAAAGATCTGTAAGGGTGCTTCATTGCCTACCTCCCGTACGGATCGTAGCTCTCGGCATAGCCGCGACGCCACTCATCTTCGATGTCGGCCGACCATCCGAGTGCCTTGTAGATGAGCCACGCCAGCCCACCGACCGCGAGTGCCGCCAGGGCCAGTCGCTTACGCATCAGTAGTCCTCCAGCGTGTAGCCCACCAGTCGCCTCAGCAACCACCAGGCCAGTCCTGTCACTCCGACGAGTGTCAGAGTCACGCCGATTCGCTTCTTCATGGGCTTCCTCCCGTTGTCTGAGTTGTGAAACGTTTGCCTAGTTTCTGCCTCTCACCCTTTTTGAGTGGTAGGCAAATCGGACGATGCTAGGCCGGTGCCAAAAGCAGCAGCGATGGCTCCGAACACAATCAGCGCGCCCGCACCTGCGGTTGCGATGCAGATGAGCTTCAGTTTTGCCTTCATGATGCCTCCTGGTTGAGGGTGTGTCGACGTGCCCAACGCCTGAGCTCATGTACCGAGCGGGTCTGGGGAATCATCACGTCACGCTTACGCGCGGTGGTCTGAAAATTCCAGAGATCCACACGATGCAGGTGCAGGCTCTTGTCGGCGAAATAGCGGGCAATGATCAAGGTGCTGGTCAGCCACAGGGCGCCAACTGCCGAGTCTGGAAAGACGATGGTGAGGATGTAGGCCAGTACGAAAGAAAGTGACTGGATGGTGAACTTGATCTTGCCGAAGACATTTGCGCCAGGCAGATCGACATCACCGAGTGCGTCGACGGCCAACTTGGTATCACGAGCGATCAGAACCAGCTTGAGTTCAATCCAGATGACCCATCCAAGTGCACCAAGGAGTGGCAGGAATACCAGCCAACCCTGCAGATGCCAGGTCAGCACCAAGTAGGTGATGGCGAGCACCAAAATCAAGACCTTGTCTGCGGCCGGATCAATCGCCTTACCGAAGTCGGAAACGGCATTGAGGCGACGAGCCAAAGGTCCGTCGAGTCCGTCGAGAATGATCAGTCCGGCGGCGACACCAAGCCACATCCAAGCCGAGTTGGTCTCAGCGTTCCAGATAGCTGCGCCGAGTTGGTAAGCCACGAAAGGCGACACGATGATGCGGGCGACGGACATGGCGTTGGGTACGCTGTTGACCGCTCGAGCAGTGCTCGGCCAGTAGTACTTCATGATGAGCAGCCACCAGCCCAAGAGCCAGAAGGCTACTTGATCCAGCAGCCACTTAGCTTCACGAACCACGGGCGGATCTTCACCGGAGTGGTAGTCATAGCTATCGCTGTGCACAGCTAGTTCCCTTCAGTAAAGGTGCAAAACTGGCGCAATTATCTCCTATGCATCAGGTTTTTTCAAGAAGAAAGCCGCCGTGGTAGAATAGAGGCTATATGGCGCTTAAGCTTCCAAAAATTCCTAAATTTGGGAAAAATACGAACCTAGGTTCTGCCGCAAAGCAGGATCCCTATATTGTGTCTTTAGATATCGGCACAGAATATGTAAAAGCCTTGGTGGGTGAAGTGAAGGGGGATCACGTAGAAATCATCGGTGCCTCCAAGCAGCGCCAGCGACTTACTGATATGGCTGGCGGGGCTGTAACTGACATTGCTGGTGTGGTTGATAATTGCGATAAGGCCCTGCGAGAAGCGGAGAAAATGTCTGGTGTGGTGGCGCGCAATACGGTGATTGGTATTGCTGGCGAGCTCGTAAAAGGCATGAGCACTACGGTAAGTTATCGTCGAGCACGACCGGAGGTGCAAATCGATATGGTGGAGCTCAAAGACATCATCGAGCGTGTGCAACGCACGGCGTTCGATAAAGTTCGTGATCAGCTTTCTTGGGAGACTGGTAGTAATGATATGCAGGTAAAGCTGGTGAATGCGGCCGTGGTAGATGTTACTATTGATGGCTATCGAGTTACGAATCCGATAGGCTTTCAGGGTCAGGATGTTTCGATTGCCGTTTTTACGGCTTTTGCGCCAATGGTGCATTTGGGTGCGCTGCAGTCTGTCGCTCGTGATTTGGACCTCAACCTCATAAATATCGCTGCTGAACCGTTTGCGGTGGCTAAAAGCGTTGGGGCTGATGATAGTACTGAATTTTCGGCAATCTTTATCGATATTGGCGGTGGCACATCAGACATTGCCGTAGTGAATAACGGTGGTGTGGTTGGCACTAAGATGTTTGCCATTGGTGGGCGCAGTTTTACTAAGCGTATTGCGCAAAGTCTGAGCGTGAGCTTCGAAGAGGCTGAGAAGCTTAAGCTAGAGCACTCGGCTGGGGCGCTGGCTAAAGCTGAAGAGTCAGCTGTAACAGAGGCCCTAGAAACCGATGTTGAGGTCTGGTTGTCTGGTGTGGAGTTGTCGCTTTCTGAATTTGATGAGCTTGATCACTTACCGAACCGCATTTTGCTGTGTGGTGGTGGCTCTGGTTTGCCCGAAATTAAAAAGGCCCTCCAAACCGAATGGTATAAAGACTTGCCGTTTGCTCGTAAGCCCAAGATAGATTTTGTGGCTCCAGCCGATGTAAATCGCGTGCTCGATCACACAGGCCGACTCACGAGTCCACAAGACATCACGCCAATGGGTCTGGCTAATCTGGCGCTCGACATTGTAGGCACCGAGGCTAAAGGCGAGCAACTTTTACAGCGTCTCAGTCGCACGCTCTCGATATAATATATTGACTCAATAGTATTACAATTGTATAATTAAACATCTTTCGCACCTAGTACTGGAGTGAGTGTGTTGGCAATTTGTATCATCTGTATCTTCGGAGTGATGATTCTCTCGAATGGACGCTGGCGTAAGCTGAGTTGTGAGACGAACAATTGGTATGAGAGTGAGTATGCTTCGTGGTCTACCAAGCCGAATGTGCAGGTGCTCATGGAGTCATGTACAGTGCCTCCCCAGCCTTTCCGCAAGCAGGCTCTCTTGTCTTTTAAGACAACAGTAGTGCTCACTATACTTCTTCTAGTGTGGCGCTTTGTCTTCACGCCCGACCCGTTGCTGTTCTTTTTTGCGGCGTACTATTGCATACCGCTTTGGACGGTGCGGTTCTTCAGGGGGTACAACTACGTCAACAAGTGTGCACAACGCGAAAGGGAGCGTTGGGCACGCGAAAACTCTACCTCTTCACGCGAGTGAGGGGGTTTCTTTTTTATTCTGTAACTTCTTGTATAATGAAAACTATAACCTCTTATGGCAGAAAAAGAAGACAGCATTATTTATCTCGAGCATGACGCTGAGATTACCGAAGCCATTACTAAGCTGAAAAAAGCTGGGTCTGATACTGTGCGCATTGTGGTGCCGCCACGTTCGCCACTGCTGCAGAGCGTAGTGAATCTGAAGTTACTCAAAAAAGCCGCTACTTCTAAGAAAAAAGAACTGGTGTTGGTAACTGGTGATAAGGGTGCAACGGCACTCGCTGGCAAAGTAGGCATTCCGGTGGCGAAGAACGTTAAGGCAGAGGCGGTTGTGCCAGATGCCGAGCCGGAGCCTAAGGGCGAGAAAGTCGCGGCCGCTGCGGCAACTGCTGCAGTTCTGGCCTCACCGCTTGCGGCCGACGCTGCCGAAGAGCAGGCGAGTAAAGCTCGTAATGAGGATGTGCCTGTGCAGCGTTTTGTCGAGCCTGCCTCTGCGAGTAAAAAGACCAAGAAAGCCAAAAAGTCTAAGTCTTCCGGTCGTGGTAAGGTGCCAAATTATAATAAGTTCCAGAAATGGATATGGGTCGGCGCCTCCGCGGTTGGCGCAATTCTGCTTATATGGTTGCTTTCGGCCTTCGTGCAAACCGCAACGGTAAATGTGCAGGCGGCAGCCGATCGGCGTGATGTAAACACTCAGTTTACGTTGGTTACCAGTGGTGCTACGTCAGGTAGTTCTGTGGCCGCTGAAACGCTAGAGGTTACCAAGGATCTATCTCAGAGCGTGGAGGCAACTGGAGAAAAAGATGTTGGTTCAAAAGCTACTGGCTCAGTGGCGCTAAAAAACTGTGAGGATTCAAATTCACGCACACTCCCAGCAGGTACAAAGGTAACCACAGCTGGTAAAACTTTTGTCACCAACGCCGCCGCAACTTTACCAGAGGGAGAGTTCTCAGGTGGTGGTACTGTATGTAATTCCAAGGCTGTATCGGTGGCAATTACGGCCGCCGAAAATGGCGATCAATATAATTTCTCAAATGCTTCTTTTACGGTTGTTGGCCTGTCTTCTCGCGTTTCTGGAACAGGAACAACCACCGGTGGTGTTTCTAAGAAAATAAAAGTGGTGGCTCAGTCCGATGTCGATGCGGCTGTAAATACGCTGCTTGAAGGCTCTAAGGCCGAGGCGCTGACAGAATTAAAAGAAGAGGCTGGTGAAGATCAAAAGGTTTTTGATGATACTCTTACCGCCACGGCCACTACGCGGTCATCAAACCCACCGGTTGGCACTGAGGCGACGAATGTGACCGTCAACGTTAAGGCAAAATATACGGTACTGGCAGCTAGCGAGACCGATCTGACGAAAGTTGTTGAGACGGCACTGGCTTCGGACCTGAAAGACGGATCTAAGGTTCTTGATGCTGGCCTAGACCAGGCTAAGCTAACAGCGAAGGGTCAGATAAAAACTGGCTACAGCTACGCAATGTCCACCGTAGCCTATATTGGGCAGCCAATCGATGCCGAGGCGTTGAAAAAAGAGGTAGCTGGTAAAGCCAAAAAAGAAGTCCCCGACATTGTAAAACAGTATCCAAATGTAACTGGTGCAACAGTTGATGGTTGGCCGCTGGTGCCAAATATGCCAAT
>CAZYFT010000006.1:23364-29547 GCA_964646575.1 uncultured Candidatus Saccharibacteria bacterium
CCCTACATGCTCTCCCCAGATATGACAATGGTAGAGATCGTGGATTATTTGGCTTCGGGCAAAATTGCTGCGAGGCAGGTAACAATTGCTGAGGGTAAGACCATCAAACAAATAGCAGCCGTTTTGGAGGGCGATACTGATTTTAAAGGACAGGGTTTTGAGTCGGTTGCAAAATCTCAGGCAGAAGCTGGCGTGCTGCTTAAAGTACTAAGCGCTCCGGCTGGTTCAACTAATCCGGAGGGCGTATATTTTCCCAATACATATGAAGTTCTCAAAACCCAAGACGTCAGTGCATTGGCACAAAAAATGCTTGCCACATTTCGCTCTGACGCACTTCCGTATCTGGTAAACCCTAAGCCTGAGGACGGCAAAAGCGTGAACGCGTATGCGGCCAGTCTTACGCCATATCAACGGTTGGTGCTGGCCTCGATGGTAGAAAAAGAAGCTGCCAAGAGTGACGATCGGGCAAAGATTGCGGCAGTTTTTTACAATCGATTGGCCCAAGGTATGCGGTTGGAAAGTGATCCAACTATTAATTATGTAACCGGTAAAGTTGTGCCGTCGGCGGCGGATCTAACGATTAACTCGCCTTACAACACCTATCGAGCGCGGGGGCTGCCGCCAACACCTATCTGTAACCCCAGCCTGGACTCAATTAAGGCGGTTGTGTATGCCGAGCCCAATGATTATCTATTCTTTATTGGTAAAGATCGCCAGGTATATTTTGCTAAAACCTACGCCGAGCATCAGGCAAATATAGAGCAATACCTGAAGTAGTGCAGGATTTTTTACAAAGTTGTGGATAAGCAACGCCGTAAATTATCAGATGAAACAGCCGAAAAAAGCCATTTTACAGATGGGGGATGACTCATTGACACGTCCCTAGGGCTTTGCTAGTATAGCGGACGTAGCTTTTTGAGAGCCTGTGGTGGAGTTGTAAGCCTTATTCTGGTGTCCCTCCGCTTTACTCCACAGTCTGCCCCTCAAAAACTCCTGTCAGACCAATCTGATACGGCACACGAATACAATTAATATAAGGTCGATTGTGTGCTTGTCCACTTAAGGTGGAGACCGATTGCGGTGACAGTTAACATAGCTTGAATATCAGCGGGTTACTTTTTACACAACAACCAAAAGTGAAACCGACAGCTGCAAGCAACGGAGTGCTGTATTCGTAGAATAAGCCCAAGCATTGCTTCTCCAGTAAATTCCGTAGGGAATGCGCTGCACGGAGCCGCGAAGACTTCTTCTCACACAAACACCTCTCAATTGGAAGAGGATGGAAATCAACGCTCGCCCCGCCTGACAATCAAAGGACATGGGGCCAAAATGAAAAAATCAATAGCCCACGGCGGCGCTTGGCGCCTCGCCTCGCACGTTTTGGTAGTGGCTGGTGCAATCTTTGTGGTTGCAGCCGGTAGAATCCAGGCGGAGAGCATCACTGGCCTTAAGGGCGGTGGTCGTGGCGCGACATCAACCGAAGATCAATCCACTATGTTAGCCGCCGGAGCAATCTTGGCTGAGCAGAGCCATTCGCTGATTGCTGCCGACGTCAAAGAGCGCGCAATCACAGTGGCAGGACAGTCAAAACTCGCAACTTCTGGCGAATCATTCCTCACCAAGCGAGCACCAATCGCTAGTGGTGGAGTCGCAAACCGTACCGTAAGTATGCACACTGTTGCTGCTGGCGAGACTGTTTCGACCATTGCGCAGAAATACGGTGTAACCAGTGATACTGTCTTGTGGGCTAATGATTTGGCTGCCGATGCGGTACTGAAGCCAGGCGCTCAGCTTTCAATCTTGCCAGTTAATGGTCTACTCTATACCGTAACCGGTAGCGAGACACTCGAAGAGCTTGCCACAAAATATCAGGCCAGCGCGAATCTCATCGATAGTTTTAACCAGCTCGAGGGCAAGCCATTGGCAGCAGGCCAAAAACTCATCATCCCAGATGGCGTAAAACCTACTCCAGCCGATCCAGCACCTGCTCCAACCACCCGGCTTGCTAGTGTAGCTGCCAAGCCAGCGCCGAGTATCGCAAGCTTTAAGCCAACCTTTGGTAGCAATGGCTATACTCGCGGTTACTGTACGTACTATGTAGCGAGCCGACGTGGAGTACCTTCAAACTGGGGTAATGCAAGTCAGTGGTACTATAATGCAATCGCTTCTGGCTATGGTGTCGGCTCAGTTCCGCGCCCAGGCGCCATCGCTCAGACATCGGGTGGCGGGGGTGGCTATGGTCATGTAGCTTACGTAGAGAGCGTAAATGGTGGCATGGTGACAGTTTCTGAGATGAACTATAACGGTGGTTGGAACCGAGTCAGCTCACGAACCGTACCAGCTAGCTCGTTCCGCTATATCTACTAGAAAATTCTGAATATAAAAAAAGACCGACCTCGTGCAACCGGGGTCGGTTTTGTTATGTCAGGCTGGCTAGCAGTAGTCCGCCTCCGCAAATTACAAGGATGAGGGACAATCCTAGTGCTACCACCCAGCCTTTTTCGGCGAGTTGGCCATCAAGGAATTCGCGGTCAGAATCCAGGTCAGCTTCAGGGCGCTCGCTATTGATGCGCCGAAAGTCAGCAATAATCTTGTCGTGAGCGGCGCTGAGTTTGCGCCAACCCTGAAAAATGCCGAATATGCCGATGACAAGCAGCAAGCCTCCAATGAATACCCCAGCCGAGTTGCTCACAATTGGTGCTGCCTTTCTCGATTTGCTCGGCGTACATCCGAGCAAGCAATGATGTTTTCTAGTAGCCACGCCAACATGAGTAGAACCACGATGAGCGCGATGAAACAGAGGGTGCCCATGATGAGTAGCTCGGTAAACCACTGGATACGAAGTGTTTGCAGCGGCGATCTCATTGCTAATCTTTCTCCTTCTCACGGCTCTCCAGATCAGTAGGCTGAGCGGGCTAGAAAACCACCCAGCCAAATAGGTAGATCAGCCAGGCAAGCAGACCGATGAATCCGGCCGGAATGATTGGCTCCCAGTAACGAAACGAGAAGCCGTTATCCAGAAATTCCTTGACAGTCATGGCGCCAAAAAGACCGCACAACAAGGTGAGGCTGGCCAGGAAGATCCCGCCCATGATGGGTGCAATGGGCATGCCAAAGCTCCTTTCAAGAGGTACGAAACTAGTGCAATATAACCATAAATCTGTTATACTGTCAAAGTTTTACGAGATTTTCTTAAATCAGCTATGTTTTTAGATTACACGACAGTACAAGTTCAAGCAGGACGCGGCGGTGATGGCCGGGTCTCGTTTCATCGTACGCGCCATAATCCTAAGGGAGGCCCTGATGGCGGCGATGGTGGACGCGGTGGCGATGTGGTCGTCCAGGCCAGCCATAATAGCTCGACACTTTCGAAGTATCGGGTGAAAAAAATCTGGAAGGCTGAGATGGGTGTAGCTGGTGGTCCAAATAAGTGCTCGGGTAAAAATGGGCAAAACCTCACCCTCATCGTGCCACCAGGAACAATTGTTCGCCGTGGCGATGATGTAATTGCCGACCTCACAGAAGATGGCCAGACGGCTATTGTTGCGCGAGGCGGGAATGGTGGCCGTGGCAATACGCACTTTGTTAGCTCTACCTATCAGGCGCCGAAATTTGCCGAGCTTGGATTGCCTGGTGATGCGACCGAATTAACCTTTGAACTTAAGTTGATTGCTGATGTCGGTTTGGTTGGACTACCAAATGCTGGTAAGTCAACTTTACTCTCCGTGGTATCTTCGGCGCAGCCCAAGATTGCCGATTATGCATTTACCACGCTCACGCCAAACCTCGGTATGGTTCGCTATCACGACAACGAGCTTATTTTTGCTGATATTCCAGGCCTAATTGAAGGCGCTTCAGAAGGCAAAGGTTTGGGTGACGAGTTTTTGCGTCATGTTGAGCGTACACGAGCCTTAGTGCATCTCGTTGATGCTACAGATGAAGACGTAGCTAAAAGTTACGCAACTATCCGCAAAGAGCTGGCGGGGTATTCGGAAAAACTTGCTGCCAAGCCGAGTGTCGTTGTGCTCTCAAAATCCAGCTATCTTCTGGAGGATGAATTGAAAGCTAAACGCAAAGAACTTGCGCGCGCCGCCAAAATAAAGATGAGCGAGGTTGTACTCATTTCGGCTCAAGAGCATGTTGGGATAGATGAGCTCTTGGCGCGAACTACACGCACGATTGCTGAGGCGCCTGTGTTTGAGGCACTTGAAGATGAGCAAATTATTGATGTACCGGTAGAATCGGTAGTGGACTGGTATTTGGAGCCAGAAGCCGATGACCGGTTTGTACTGAAAGGTAATGTTGCCGATCGCTGGGGTGGTCGTACCAACTTTCAGCAAGATCAAGCCGTGGAGCGTTTGCGCCGTGCTATGAGCCGCGCTGGGGTCTTTCGTCGCCTGAAACAGCTTGGTGCACCAGAAGGCAAAACGACGGTTATTGTCGGAGGGCATGAGCTTATATGGTAAGTTTTGAAGTTGGCGGCAAAAAGATTGAGGCAGAAACTCGACCCGATTTGTTTAGTCCGAAAGATTTAGATAAAGGTACGCGCCTGCTTTTAGAGCAACTTACAGTAGTTACATATACGTGTGCGCTGGATTGGGGCTGTGGCTGGGGTGCGATGGCTTTGTGGCTGGGTGCAAATAATTCTCAGGCAAAAATACTTGGTTTAGATAGCGATATTGGCGCGATAAAGACTGCCTCCCTAAATGTTGTGCATAACAAACTGACAAACGTTGAGATTGTCGCCAGCCATGGGTTTGAAGACGTTGACGTGCAAGAATTTGATCTTATTGTGAGTAATCCACCAACGCACCGCGGCCGGGAAGTGGTAGAGACGATGATCGCCGAGAGCCGAGAGCACCTTATCACTGGTGGGCAGTTGATGATAGTTGTTGAGGCTCGGCTTAAGCCTTGGGTGCAAAGAGCGTGTACAGAAGCTTTTGGTGAGTGCGAAGTAAAAGCTCGTACCAATAAACACGTTATAATTTCTGCGATAAAGTAAAAAACCGCCTTCCACTCAGGAAGACGGGTTGTCGGCGTCGAGCACTGCCAGGAAGCTTGAGCAAGCGCGCCAAGTAGCCTCGTTGGGCCGAATGCTCAGGCGAGCCACTTCGCCCCACCGATGGGCGAAAGGCACGAAGCTCTTGGGAGTGCGACCCGTGATACCCATCATGAAGATGGTGCCGAAAGCGACGACGTTGCCGAATCCTTCAGCTCGTTCTATGTGCTGTTCCCGCCAGGTGCACAGGTGCGTGAGCGTGCCTCTCGAAGCATGGTGGTTGTGCATCCAGTCGTCCATGTAGCGATAGGTGAAGCCTTCCGGTGGTGTCACAATGGTGACGGTAACTTCTTGCGGGGCACGGCTTTGCTCGGCAGAGAAGTCGTAGAGGTCGAGTTCTGGCTGCACAGCGCGATCGACCATCTTGTCGAAGGCCTTGGCGCAGAACTCCAGCATGTCATCCACGGGGTGGAGCTTGATTGTGTATTTACTCAACACAGGGGGTTGCACGTTGCCTCCAGATGGGTAAGGTCCAGAAGCATGATAGCAAAACTCATGTGAGAGATAAAGAAAAGTATTGACAATATCATATAAAAGTTGTAATATGTTGGCGTTACTGTACCCTTACCGAAAGTGGACTCTTGCACAGACCACCCAACCCCAACGTTCCTGGCTGCACTGTGGTCGCGCTGCCAGGCGGCCTGTTCACCTACCGAGAAGTGCGACGAGACGTGGACCGTTGTTCGTACTGCAAGTCCCGCAAGAAGCGGGTCTACTACGACTACGAGAACCTCGAAGGCCGTCCGGCGTTCTGCAACATGCAGTGCTGGTTCGGCTATGTCTTCCGTGATCACCTTCGTCGGAGGCCCTCGCCGCAGTACCGCAATCCGGAGGCCAAGGGCAAGACCAATCCCAAGAAGGCCGATCCGAAGAAGCCCAAGCGACGTCCTGCGACCAAGAGGCCCAAGGAGGTTGCTCGGCGCTCACGTCGGCAGCCGGTGGTCGGGACTTCCGCCACCGTGTAGAGCTTCGGTTCTACCGCCCCATCTCCGTTGAGGAGGTGGGGCACATCTTTTTTACTTGAAAAATTATGCTATATCTGGCAAAATAAAGCAGTTCTTTTGGACGCGGGGCTATAGCTCAGTTGGCTAGAGCGCTTGCATGGCATGCAAGAGGTCGGGAGT
>CAZYFT010000007.1:0-29535 GCA_964646575.1 uncultured Candidatus Saccharibacteria bacterium
AACTATGCGACACAAACAGGCAATTTACCGCTCGAGATCACGATCTATGGCACACATCCAGATGCTATTCACTTTAGCTATCGTCGCTATCTAGAAAACCAGTTGCGCGAAAAATTCGATTTGCATGGTGTGCCTATAAAGCTTATCTTTAAGAGTAAGTATGGCCACAAACTCGACAACGACTAAGCCTCGCCCAGCACTTATCGTAGGATTAGGGAATCCAGGTAAAAAATACACGTATACCCGCCACAATGTTGGCTTCCTAGCGGTAGAGGCGCTCGCCAAGCAGTATCATGCGAACTGGCACGACAAACCCGCTTGGTGCGCTGAAATAGCAGAGCTAGCACCGCAGGTGTTTGTAGTAAAGCCCACTACTTATATGAACGAATCGGGAAGGGCAGTCCGAGCGCTGGCCGACTACTACGACATTCCACAGAGTCACATCTGTCTGATCTATGATGATCGAGACTTGCCATTCGGTAAGCTGCGATGGACAAATGGCTTCCGCACTGGAGCCAGTCATAATGGGGTCAGATCGGTAGCTCATCTAGTTGGGAAAAGTTTCTCGAGGCTTCGCTTTGGCGTGGGGAATGCAACTATGCACCACATGCCACTCGATAAGTTTGTCTTACAAGAATTTAATGCTTTCGAAAAATCTATACTCGATGAACAAATTGCACTTACCACAACCGAGCTGACCAATCATTTTCAGCTATAAAATAAGAGCATGCCACTCATGCTCGCTTTTTGTTCGTATGGTTTGTTACACTAATTGCTAGATAAATGAAAAGACCACACCAGTCGAAACCAATGTGGACTTTTCATTTACCCCTTCCATATCACCATAAAGGATTTTGCGGCCGTCACTAAATATTCTATACAGCCGTGACTATGGAAGAGAGCGATCTGCTAACGCGGTTGAACCTAAAGGAGGGTGAGTTTTAGGATATGGCCCCGCAATTAGCAGATCGCTCGCTTCCAGAACAAAAGATAAGTTGTTGTGGTACGGACGTATATTATCACGTTATGATAATTTTGTCAATAGTATTTGTCAGAGGAATTTTAGTTTACAGAATATATGTCAGATAATGCAAGCACTACTACTATGCAAGTAATTCAGCTCTCAAGCAAGGATTATCCTACTCAGCTAAAAACAATCTATAATCCACCGAAAGAGCTCCATATATGTGGAACGCTCCCAGACCAACCAATGGTAGCGATTGTTGGCTCTAGAAAGCCCACTCCGTATGGAGAGATGGTGGCCTACCGTATTGCTTCGGACCTCGCCAAAGCAGGCGCTTGTATCGTGAGCGGTTTAGCCTATGGGATTGATAGCATTGTGCATCAAGCAGCACTCGAGGCCGGCGGCACGACCATTGCAGTGCTGGGGTCAGGTATAGACAAGCTCTATCCTGCTGTCCATAAGCCTCTAGCACGGCAAATAGTTCGGGCGGGAGGAGCGATCATAACTGAATATCCCAGCGGAACCCCGCCACTCAAGCACCACTTTCCGGCACGCAATCGTATTATTGCCGGGTTGTCAGCCGCTACTGTGGTACCTGAAGCCGATGCAAAGTCTGGCTCACTCATCACAGCTCAACTCGCACTTGAAGAGAACCGCGTGGTTTGCGCTGTACCCGGCCCGATCACTAGCGCGCGGTCTGCTGGCCCAAATAATCTCCTGAAGGCCGGAGCTGCTGCCACAACTTCGGCGGCCGATGTCTGCTCGCTCCTCGGCATCGATTCTAGTGTGGGCACGCAGAAACATCCTTCCACTACAGAACTGAGTCAATATGCCAAAGACATCCTCTCAGCTCTCCAGTCTGGCACCGCCACTACAGAAGACTTAGCGACTTCCACCAAAATTGCTATTCCTACTCTCTTGAGTACACTCACACTACTGGAGATGCAGAACTATGTACGTAGTTCTGGTGGCAATACATGGATGAGCACGATCGAAATTTGACAAGGCTAAGCTTCGCCCCGTACAATCGGCGAGCTACGTACTACAAACGTAACTATTTTTTATGGCCAAATCTTCAAGCAAAAAAACCGTTCTTATAGTAGAAAGCCCTGCAAAAGGTAAGACCATTGAGTCCTACCTCGGTAAGGGCTATAAAGTCGTGGCCAGCTACGGTCATGTCCGCGACCTACCCAAATCTAAGCTTGGAATCGATGTAGAGAACGACTTTGAGCCACAATATATGGTCCCGCGCGGCAGCGCCTCTCGTATTAAAACCCTCAAGAACGCCACTAAAGACGCTGACACCATCCTACTCGCAACCGACCTTGACCGCGAAGGAGAAGCTATCGCTTGGCACTTAGCTGCTATTCTCGAGCCAAACGAGAAACAAGAGATGAAGCGCATTACGTTTTCCGAGATTACCAAACCCGCACTAGAAGATGCTGTGGCACATCCGCGCGACATTAATCAAGACCTCGTCGACGCGCAGCAGGCCAGACGAGTACTCGATAGACTCGTAGGCTATTCGCTCTCACCAGTACTCTGGAAAAAAGTCCGCTATGGACTCTCGGCAGGGCGCGTACAGAGCGTCGCTCTTAAATTTATTACCGACCGCGAAAAGGAGATTGAAGCCTTTAAAACTGAAGAATATTGGAGTATTGCGGCTCAACTCAAGGCTCAAAAAGGTGAATTTAGCGCCAACTTAATCAGTGTCGCCGGCGACAAGATCGCTCTCGATAATTCAAAGGATACCGAGGCAATCGTCACCAGCCTAAAAGCCGATGACTACACCGTACTCGACGTAGAAAAGAAGCCCCTTCGCCGCACGCCACCAGCCCCTTTTACTACCAGCACCCTCCAGCAAGATGCCTATCGCCGGCTCGGTTTCGGCGCTCGTCGTACCATGCGAGCTGCTCAAAGCCTCTACGAAGCTGGCCTCATCTCATATATGCGTACCGACTCGGTAACGCTTTCTGAACAAGCCCTGGCGGCTATTTCGGCCTATATCGCCGGCGAGCTCGGCAAAGAATATGGTCTTGCAAAGCCGCGTGTGCACAAAACTAAATCCCGGGGTGCACAGGAGGCCCACGAGGCCATCCGTCCGACCAATCCCGAGCGCGCACCACACACCATTCAAGATATCGGAGGTGATGAGGCAAAACTGTATAACTTAATCTGGCAACGCACCCTAGCATCCCAAATGGCAGTTGCTGAATTTGAACAGACTAAGATTAATATTCAAGCTCAAAAAACCGATGCGTTACTGCGCGCCAGTGGGCGAGTGCTCGTATTTGACGGCTTTACAAAGGTATATCCACCTCAAAGTAAGGAAGAAGCCCCACTTTTACCTGATGTCGCAGCTAAAGAAGATCTAACACTTATTAATGTCGCCGGAGAGCAGCATTTCACCCAGCCACCAGCTCGCTACAGTGAAGCTACACTAGTGAAGAAGCTCGAAGAGGCCGGCATTGGTCGCCCAAGCACTTATGCGCCAACAATTGCTACTATTATTTCACGAGGGTACGTATTAAACGAAGATAAACGCCTAGTTCCACAACCTGTTGGCATGGTTGTTTCTGATTTACTTGCCGAAAACTTCGATTTTGTTACCGAGCCAGAATTTACGGCCGAGATGGAAGACAAGCTCGATGAAGTGGCCGCCGGAAAGCAAACCTGGAAACCTGTTATTCGTGAATATTACGAACCTATGCATAAGCTCATTGAAGAAAAAGAACAATCCATCAAAAAAGTCGAATTGCCTGTTATCGAAACCGATGAAGTATGCGAACTGTGCGGCAAGATGATGGTGATCAAGTCAGGTCGTTTCGGTCAATTCCTGGCCTGTTCTGGATGGCCAGACTGTAAAAATGCCAAGCCAATCCTCAAAAAAACCGGCGTTGAATGCCCCCAATGTAAGGAAGGGGAGGTAGTGGAGCGTAAAACCAAAAAAGGTCGTCGTTTCTGGGGCTGTTCTCGATATCCGGATTGTGACTATGCAACCTGGACAAAGCCAAAAAATCCGGACGCCGAAGAGGCTAGCGACTAGCTCCTTTTTACCACAAGCTTTTTGACGAATCTCCAAAAAAATCCTCTAGTTTTATTGACCTATCTAGATTGCGATGATATAATATCTTCCAAGACCAATACTTATAGGTTTAAAGAGGGTGAGGAACATGTCTACTCAAGCTATGACGAAAACTACTACTATTGATGTTCGCCCTCTCGTCGAATCGTTGATCGACGAGAGTTTGCGTGTGCTCAAAAAAGATCGCGATCGCGAAGTCGTGGCCAAGCGCCACGGCCTTAAGACCTACCAGCCCCATACTCTGGAGCAGATTGGTAGTGAGCTTGGCATTACCCGCGAACGTGTTCGTCAGATTGAAAAAGCTGCATTCCAAAAGATTCGCGAACAAGGCCTAACTGAGAGTGAGCTTCATACCGCTATGCTCGACTCTATTCAGGAAACCGGCGGCATCATTCAACTTGACCGCCTTCTGACCGCCCTCGAGCTTGATACTAACGAGCGCCCCAATGTAACGTATTTGGTGCGTATCATGCCAGACCTCGAACTCGTCGAACAGAACGAAGAACTTTCACCAGTCGTATCACTCGCAGATCCATATAGCCGCCAGACTGTTATTCAGCTTCACACTCAGCTTCACGACGCCACAAAGTCTCACGGTAAGCCTGTAAAATTTGATAAAATTGCTGGCGCCATCGATGGACCACATGCTCGTACCGCACTCGAAGAACTGGCAGTTGCTTCGAAGCTCGTAACCGACCTCGACGGTCACTGGGGCCTAGCTGTTTGGCCAGAGGTAAATCCACGCAGTATTCGTGATAAGACCTATCTGGTACTCAAAAAAGCCGGTCGGCCAATGCACTTCACCGAAATTGCTGACAAAATCTCTAGGCTCGACGCCAACCCAAAGCAGGTAACCACTCAGGCTGTGCACAACGAGCTGATTAAAGATGCTCGTTTCGTACTGATCGGACGCGGCATTTACGCGCTTGCGGAATGGGGCTATCAGGCTGGAACTGTTTCAGATATTATTGAGCAAATCCTGCGTGAAGAAAGCCCGCTTACACGTGAAGAAATCATTAAGCGTGTATTAGCTCGTCGTCAGGTGAAAGTTGCCACAATTGCCTTAAATCTCCAGGAAAAACCTCAGTTTGAGCGCGTCGGTAAGGGCCTCTATAAGCTGCAGGATGGTTATGTTGCCGAACCACGCAAACGCCGTGGCCGACCACGCAACAACGCTACTGCGTAACACTATAAAACACCGAGAGAAAGAGCGTACTTCATCTAAAGTGCGGTACAATAGAACCTAATCCATGGAAGCATTATTTTCAGTAATTGGCGCCGTTTTTTCAATAATCGGCATTGCATTGTTTCAGTACTGGGGCTGGACTCTTATTGCCGCATATCTAATTTGGCAAATCTGGCAAAACAAGCGCAAAGTCGCCTACGTAGAGACCACTGAGCACACCATGCTCCAGATTATCGTTCCGAAAAATAACGATAAAAAAGAACTTTCCGCCGAGCAGCTATTTGCCAGCTTACACGGGATTTTGCGTCCCAAATCCGAAATCGAAAAAGAAGGTTCGATTCAGGAACACATCAGCTTTGAGATTGTCTCAGAGCAAAACGTTATTAATTTCTATGTATGGGTACCGGTCCACCTTAAAGATTACGTCGAAAGCCAAGTCTACGCCCAGTATCCGACCGTCCAAATCCTGGCCGATGCCGAAGACTACGCCAAGCGTGATATTGGTGACCAACTGAGCGTTATTGGTGAAATTACCACCACCAAAGATTTTATTTTTCCGATTAAGACCTTCACTACTTTTGAAGTAGACCCACTAGCCGGTATTACCACCGTCCTCGCCACCCTGAACCCGAACGAACAAATTTGGGTGCAATACCTGATGCGTCCGGTTGACGACTCTTGGCACGCGCGCAGCCTCTCCTATGTATCAGAGCTGAAAAACGGCAAAAAGAAAGGTCTCCTCGACGGCTGGGAACAGAAGCTCTTCTTACTTCCATTAGAGGCCATCCTGTATTTTATCCAGGCCCTAGTTAACCCTCCACAGCCAAAGGAAAAGAAAGATGAACCTAAAAAAGAGCTATCGCCAGGGCAAACAACCGTTGCTTCAGCTATCGAGACCAAAGCTGAAAAAATCGGCTATGAAGTTAAAATTCGCGTAGCCTACATTGGTGACTCTGCCGACCTGGCTAAACAGCGCATGCAGGCACTCTATGGCGGCTTTAAGCAATTCAATACCATTAACCTCAATGGCTTAAACGGCGGGGGATATGACACCACTCCAGAAGGCCTCCAAGAGTACCGTGCGCGCTACTTTGAGGGCGGCGGTTTTATTCTGAATGTAGAAGAGCTCGCCAGCTTGTATCACTTACCACATACCAGTGTAGAAACACCAAACATTGCCTGGACAACAACTAAGGTAGGGGAGCCGCCCACTAACCTCCCAACACTGGCAAATACTCCCCAGGAAGCTCTCTCACTTATTGGAACTACAACATTCCGACAGACTAACGTGAAGTTTGGCATCAAACGCGATGACCGTAAGCGCCACCTCTATATCATTGGTAAATCTGGCTCAGGTAAAAGCTTCGCGTTGCTACTCTTAACCTTATCTGATATTTACCATAATCAAGGCTTTGCGATTGTTGACCCGCACGGTGACTTCGCTCAGGATGCCCTGAAGTACATTCCGGCTCACCGCCACCAGGATGTAGTCTATTTCAACCCGTCCGACTTCGAAAGTCCGATTGCCTTCAATCCAATGGAGAATGCGGATCCAAACATGCGAGCCTCAATTGCCTCAGAAATTATTGGCGTATTAAAGAAAATGTTTGCCGAGTCCTGGGGTCCACGCTTGGAGCACATTCTACGCTTTACGCTACTAGCATTACTCGAGACTCCAGATGCCAACCTGATGGGTATCACAAGAATGCTAACAGATAAAAACTTCCGTAAGAAGGTTGTCGATCAACTCACCGATGTCACTGTAAAGTCCTTCTGGGTAAATGAATTTGCCAGCTGGAATGATAAGTTCGCCACCGAAGCGGTGGCGCCAATTCTCAATAAGGTAGGGGCCTTCACAGCCAACCCATTGGTACGAAACGTCATAGGTCAAAAGAAATCGAGCTTTGACATTCGCCAGATTATGGACGAAGGAAAGATTCTTATTTGCGACCTCTCGCGCGGTCGTCTCGGGGAAGATAACGCCGCCACGCTTGGAGCTCTCTTGATTACTAAAATCCAGCTGGCCGCCATGAGTCGCGCAAATATTCCACTCGATCAACGTCGCCCATTCTATCTTTACGTCGACGAATTCCAGAACTTTGCAACCGACTCATTTGCCGTGATTCTCTCCGAAGCCCGTAAATATGGTCTCTACCTCACTGTCGCTAACCAATACGTTGCTCAGATGCAGCAAGAAGTGCGTGACGCCGTCTTCGGTAACGTTGGCTCAATGATTACATTTAGGGTAGGGGCGGACGATGCCACCGCTCTCGCACGCTACTTTGAGCCCATCTTTGAACCAAACGACCTCACGAATCTGTCTCTCCAGAACATCTACGTCACCATGTCTATTGATGGGGAAACTAGCATACCGTTCTCTGCTAAAACCCTTCGAGTGCCAGATCCTGAAGCCGATAATGCTCGTACTATTATTGAGCTCTCTAGAAAACGCTTTAACAGCAATAGGGAAGAAGTAGAGCAAGTCATCGCTGAGTGGAATAACATGTCCGAAAAACCTGAGGATAAGCAGGGCAGACACTCTACCGAAAACGTCCCAGCGGCCGGGGGAGACAGTCCACAAGCTGCTCACGTACAAAACCGCCCTACTCCTGCGGTGGCTGGAGCTCAGCCCAAGAACTACTCCGAGTTAATGCGCCAGAACTCTTCAAGCCAAAAAAACCATAGTGATCGTAAGCCATCTAGCTCAAATTCAAATCGCAAACGTAAACGTCGTTAAATACAAAAAACCGCACGATGAAATCTATTTAACTCAGTCGTCTACATGCTGCACAGAATAAAGAGGGCGATAGTAGACTGAAGCAGCATAGCCAAGATGAACAAGTATACGTCTTTGTTTATTAAATACTATGTCGCACAATGTATATTTTGCGTCGTAAACCTTGTTTTGATTTCTTTGCCCAATATAACACTTTGGTGCCTTAACAAGCTTTTCTCTGCCGATCTATACACTGAGCTGACAACCCTGTTTTACGAGACTCACCTGAATCATCTAGCTTCTCAGGTGTGTATTGACCGTAAACGTATATTAAACAAGGCATCGTTACGGATGTGTAATTACACTTAGTTCAAATCGCAAAATGACTGATAGATAATAGCTTAAAGGCCTGAATACACATAGAGTTAGCCCAGACACAAGATCGTTATTGATGTTTTGTTGATGTTTTTTATGTCGCAAAATCTGTGAAACAAAAAAGTTTCACAGTGTTGACTTTTATTTGTAATATGTCCTACCCACTACTCGCACATCAACGTATTCTCGGATCGCCTTCCCTTCTTTCTTGGCTGTCTCGATTGTTTTCAGGTAGGCTTCCATCTGCTCCCCTGCCCCGCGTTCCGCAGCCATCTTAATAACTACACCGCCCTGCACAGCAACTAATATTTCTCGAGTAGTATCACCTATGGAAATCTGTTGAATTGCGACACCTTTTTCCTCGGCCGCCTTATACACACCACGAGTAAAGCCGACAAAGTTCTGGTCTGCCACCCTATCACCAACCCCCACATCTAGCTGCGCTGTATCAATTACTCGCCCAAAACTTACATCTCCCTCCTCTGCCTCTCGTAACACTCGCCCATCCTCGCCAACTAGCCATGCTTTGGATCCACTCTGCCAGATGAGCGCTGGCTGACTCTCGGTAATTACCACATTTACTCCAAAAAATAATGTTCGGTTTATGTTCACTTTTTGTAACGTGGGATGCTGTTGCTGAATATATGTAGCTAGTTCTCGGGGCTGCAAAAACAGCACATTACGCTGGGTTGGAAAACGCTCTAAATAGTCTTTCACATCGCTCGCCACAGTGTCTTGGGTGAGCGAATGCTTGCCCTGCAATGTAATACTGCGCATATTCAGCCAGCCAGAAAAGAACACAACCCAGGCGAACGCTACGGCCAGCAACGCCAATCCAGCACGTTTCATGTACGTACGCCACTGAAACGGCTGCTTTGGGGCCTCATCAGCCGCTGGAGCGTAAACTACTTGCCGAGCGCCCCGATGTACTTGCCTTTCTCTCTGAGTATTTTCTTCGTTCACGACGCTTCCCCCATACTGATTACGAGTTCTGCTAAACGATCAGCCGCATCCACCCGAGCCAACCGATGGAGTGCGGCTCCCAAATATCTGCGATCAGAATCAGATTCCGCCAGTCTATCAATTGCTGCACGCAGCGCCAGTGGAGTGAGTGTTTTTTGCTCTATAATTCGCACCGCACCGCGCTGTAATAAAAATCTAGCGTTATGCAGCTGGTGATTATTAGCTGATGTTGGGAGCGGTATAAGTAACGTAGCTTTTTTCAAAGCTGCTAGCTCAGCCAATACATTTGCACCACATCGAGTAATGACGATATCTGCAAGCGCATAAGCATCTGCCAGTTCGGACTGGAAGAAGGCCTGAGGTACATAGCGGTCATGATGATCTTTGGCTAGTCGTTGACGTCGGAACATCGCGGCATCAATATCTTTTTCTCCAGTTTGGTGCAATATATTATAGTTTTCTACCAAGTTAGGTAAGGATTCAAACAGCGCCTCGTTAATAGCATGGGCTCCTTGCGAGCCGCCAATAAACAACAGCGTTGGGCGATCACCCGCAAAACCAAAATGTCGCAAGCCGCGCGCTCGGTCACCGCGCAGAAGCTCCTGCCTAATTGGATTGCCGGTCGGTATGATTTGAGCATTGGTTTTCACATTCTGAAAGTGATCAACCGGAAAGCCTGTTGCCACAATGCGCGCGCTCGGAGCGAGTAGACGATTGGTGAGCCCCATCACCGTATCTGATTCATGAATAATTAGCGGCAGCTTGAGCCTGCGTGCGGCCATACCTACTGGTAGCCCAACATATCCACCCTTCACAAACACCACATCGGGCTTCAATTCCCGGAGGATCTTACGGGCATCAGATAGCCCACGAGAAAAACGCCAAGCGTCCCGAGTATTGGCCGTAATGGTCCAAACATCAAACAGCTCACCGGCACCCCGTCCGTAGCGACGCAACTTACCGCTCCGAATCGCATGATAGGCCAGGCCCTGACCTTCTACCAGCGAGCGTTCCATTTCAGCTCCAGAGCCAATAAAATCTATAGTAACGGCCTTTTCAGAACGACTTCTGAGTGCCGCGCACAGGGCCAAAACCGGTGTGACGTGACCGCCGGTCCCGCCGCCCGATACGACTATCCGCATAGGACTGCTCCCTTTCTGTATAGCGTGAAATATTCTGCAATATCCCAACTCCAACCATGGTAGCCAGGAGACTTGTGCCTCCATAGCTAATAAACGGAAGCGGAATACCAGTAAGTGGAATTATGCTGAGCATAGCTGAGATATTTACGAAAGCCTGCGTGAGAAGCCAAACCGTAATCCCCACCGCAACCATACGACTAAATCGATCCGGAGCCATTTTTGCGATCCGGAAACCACGCCAGCCCAACAAACCAAAAATTACTACCACCCCCATGGTGCCCCACATGCCAAATTGCTCACCAATAATGGCATACACCGAGTCGTTTGTAGCTTCTGGCAAATACCCATACGACTGCAGACTATTACCAAGCCCACGACCGATTAAACCGCCGCTACCGAGGGCAATCAAGGCTTGGTTGATATGATAATCAGCTCCAGTAACATCATCCTTGTGGTTGAAAAAAGTCGCCAAGCGAGCCAAGCGGTACGGGAACATCACGATAGTTAAAACAGCAGCGCCCAACACTGCCCCAAGCCCGGCGCCAAAAATCCACAGCGGTGCATCCGAAACCAACAAGACTGAAAGCGCAATGCTCATAAGTACAATACCCGTACCGAGGTCTCGCTGGAGCACAACCACCAGAATCATGGTGACAGCCAAAACAGCCAGAAATGGCAATAGACCTTTAACTACAGACCGCAGACTATCTCGCCGATCCTCCAACCAAGCCGCAAGATACAGCACAAGTGACAGCTTCAGAAATTCTGCTGGCTGAAAACTAAACGAACCCAGTTTAATCCAGCGGCTGGCGCCATTTACGTTAAGTGATAAGCCCGGTACGAACACCAAGAGCATCATTACAAACGAGACAATCAGCATCGGTAAAGCCCATTTACGCCAGTGGCTATAATGCACGCGTGAAGCTAGCGCCCAACCGACTACGCCGATTCCTACACTTAGTAACTGCTTTTGAAAGAAAGAATTGCGGTCGCTCGCACCACCGGTGATATTAAAGTTTACAATTGAGCCCGTCGAGTAGATTACAATCATGCCGACGCCAATCAACGCCAAGACCAACAGGCCTAACAGATAATCTGGCCGATGATGAGGCCGTTCGCGGACTTCTTCAATAAGTCTTGCGACTTTAACCACGCGCAATCAGCCCGATAAGCAACCCCAAACAGCCCATGATGGCACCGATCACCCATAAGCGCATAGTTACCTTTGTTTCCGGCCAGCCAATCGCTTCTAGGTGATGATGGAGTGGTGCCGAACGGAATATTTTCCTGCCCAAGGCTTTCTTTGAGAAAATCTGAATAGCACTCGAACCAGCCTCGAGCACAAATATCATCCCAATAATTGGCAATACAAACACCGAATCAGTTAGCATTGCAATCACACCAAGTGTCGCTCCGAGCGCCGTGGAGCCAACCTGCCCCATAAAGAAACGCGCAGGATAAATATTAAACCAAGTGTAGGCTAAGACTGCGCCGACTACAGTTGCACAGAAGGCCGCCAGGGCATACAACCCAGAGAAAAAGGCAATGATAGCATACGAGCCGTAAGCGATGGAGAGCAGACCGCCAGCCAGACCATCTAGACCATCGGTAATTGAGACGGATTTTGCGGTTGAGAACACCACCACCACAAATAACGGCACATACAGCCAGCCAATAGAGAAGTCGCCAACAGCTGGCACGTGCAAAATATCATAGCCTAACTTCACATAAAACCACCAAGCACACATAAGCGACAAAATAATCAGAGCCAAAGCCTGAGTTCGCGCCTTTAATCCGCCGCTTCTGTTCGCAAAACCAAGAATATTCGAGAGGTCATCAACAAGTCCAAGCGCACCAAATAGCGCCAAAGAAGCGAGTGGCAACCAAGTTTCCGCGCGATTCATGTTCGCTGCGAGCGTAATAATAGCCACCGCAATCAACACTATCGAACCAGCCATAGTTGGGATATTACGCTTATGCTTCTCGGCGTGAAGCTTAGCAAAAACCTTAGCCTTTTCCCCAGTCACCGTTTCGGTTCGCTGCTTACGCCACCATTTGTAGCGAAACGCTAGAGTTGTAAAAATCGGTGTTCCCACTATTGCTAGCACAAAGCCAGCAAAAGCAAAGCCGAGTACCGGCAAAAGAAGATTGGTCATTGAATCAAACTGCATAAGGTTACCTTTCAAGCGTCTATTATATCACTAGCTCCCCGCTGGAGGCACCTGATAATAACTAAACAGCTGCTTTGTAATTTCAGCAAACGCCGGCACTGCACTACGCTCGGCATAGGTATTAGTCTGCGGATAGTCAACTCGCACTAGCATGATAAATTTAGGATCCCCAACTGGTGCAAAGCCGATGAATGTACCGATGTTCTTATTTTCCTCATATCCCTGACCGTTCGCCTTCGGCACCTGAGCCGTACCTGTCTTTCCGGCGATCTTATAGCCTGGCATGCGCGTTAAATAGCCCGAACCACCTTCTACCACGCCAATCATCATATTGGCCACCGTATCGGCGGTGTCTTTGCTCATAATCCTTTCGCTAGAAGGTCCTTTCCGCGCCGCCTCAAGCTCACCGTTTGGCAATACTTTTTTTGCCAAAACATGTGGCTCGACTTTAGTGCCGCCATTGGCAATCGAAGCTACCGCCGTAATCATCTGTAAACTGGTCGTAGCAATACCCTGACCAAATGTCATGTTGGCATAATCAATGTCTGCCGCCTTGGTGTCTTTTACCCTACCTGTCGCCTCGCCCGCGAGCTCTACGCCAGTTTTTTGCCCAAAACCAAACTTCTGGATACCTGCGTAAAGCATCTCCTTGCCAGCCTTCGTGATCTCGTTTGGATTCCCGCCCATGAGCTTCAGTATGTACACCATGCCGGTATTAATAGAGTTTTTTATGACTAGTGACATATCAACCTGGCCAAATTTTTTCTTATCAGCGTTATGGATAGTATATTCACCAATTACCACTTCGCCCGTGTCGTTGAAGTCAGTATTTGCCTCAACTTTGTCATTTTCTATACCGATCGACATGGTGAGCGGCTTAAAGCCAGAACCGGGTTCAAATTGACTGGAAACCGCACTATTAATAAAACTCGCGTAATTTTCCGGCTTCACCTGAGCATAGCTATTCGGATCATAGTCTGGCGTGTTCACCAACGCCTTAATTGCGCCGGTGTAAGGATCCATGACAATCACGCTGCCACTGGCCGCCTTATTGTCGTCTACAGCTTTCTTGAGAGCTTTTTCGGCAATACCCTGAATGTAGCGGTCTACAGTTAACACGTACGATGTGCCATTGCGAGGCTCTTCTATTACGTTATCTTGCGTCGAAAGTGGTACACCCTGACTATCTGTAATCGCCTTGAGTTGTCCGTTGCGACCAGAAAGATCTGCGTTGAGGTATTCCTCCAGACCGTATTGCCCTCTACCATCACTATTTACATAACCCGTGAGATGACCAAACAATGCACCCTCCGGATAGGCGCGGTAATCACGATCACGTAATACGACCCCCCTCACTTTGGCTTCGGTAATTTTTTTGGCTAGGTCTTTATCTATTTGCTGCTTGAGTTCGACATAACGATTCTTACCGGAAAACGTAAGTTTTTTCTCAAGATCGGCCTGGTCTGCCCCTAAAAGAGGCGCAAGCTTTTCAGCAGCTTCCTTAGGATTCTCAATAAGCTGAGGATCAGCATACATGTACTTTAATGAGTTATTTAATGCAACCGGATACAGCTCGCCATTCTCTTCAACATACAACTCCCCTCGCTTGGCCGGGATTTCAAACTGTCGCGACTGCTGTGCAGAGGCCTTTTCTGCATAAAAATTATGCTTAAATACCTGTACTGTTACCAAACGACCAAAAATAATTATTGCCGGCAATAAAAACACTCCAGCTAAGACATAGAGCCGGATATTACTCATTCCATAGACGACAGTACGTTGCCGTGCGCTTCTCAGTGCACCCTCCTAAGACATATATTACAAGTTAAAAAGCTAACGTTGCGCGTAACTTACATTTTGCACTGGTGTCATGGCTTGTGCAACCTGTGAGTTGCGAGCCTCAGCAATAGACTGCAAGCGAGCAGCGTCAATGCGGAGCTGCTCTTTCTCGGCCTGAAGCGAATTACGCTTTGCTTCCAGGGTAGAAAGGCGATAATTAAGAGTTGAAGACTTAGATACTTGATTGAGATACAAAAGTGAAAGCAATACCACAAGAGCAATAAGCATAAATGAAACAGATATCGGTCCAGCCTGCACACGGGCTTCGACACGAGTAAGATTTTGATTGCGCACTAATCGAGAAGTACTTGGGTACATATATGCTCCTTTTGTATTTTTGGTGTGTTTTTGTGTTTGTTTTTTTTAGAATACAGCGAATCAGGGCTATTACACCCTGATTGCAATTATTTGATTACGCGAACCTTAAGTCGGGTAGCGCGTGGGCTCATATTTCGTACTGATACGGTCATAAGACCTCCTTTTTTGTGTTATTTTTTCTTTTCGACGGCTCGGAGCTTTGCACTCCGGGCTCGTGGATTGTAATCAATCTCATTGGGTGCCGCTGTGAGCGGCTTTTTGGTAACCAAGCGAAATTCTGATTCCTGTAATGCTTGTCCTGTAATAGTATCGCATATATCACGCGTAATGTCACGCATTTTTTGTTTAATTATGCGATCTTCTAACGAATGAAAGCTGATGACTGCCAATCTCCCGCCCGGGGCCAGAGCTTCTAGCGCGGCGTCGAGCATCCTCTCGATTACTGCCAGCTCGTGATTCACAACAATTCGCAGAGCTTGGAAGGTGCGAGTAGCCGGATCAATCCGATGGTAACCCTTGGGATACTGAGCTCGTACAGTGTCAGCTAACTGCAGTGTTGTTTGGATTGGCTGCACTGTGCGAGCCTGCACAATCGCCCGTGCAATCTGACGAGAGCGCTTCTCTTCTCCATAACGCCAGAGCAGATCAGCGATATCTCGCTCATCTAGCTCAGCAAGCAATTCTGCAGCGGTCTGCCCCTTAGCTTGATCCATACGCATATCTAGCAGAGCATCTTGCTTAAATGAGAAGCCTCGCTCGCCATCATCCAGCTGTGCACTACTTACACCAAGGTCCGCCAAAACCATGTTTGGACTCGGAATGTCATTCCAGTCAATGTCCGCGAAGTTCGAGCGGTATATATGGACTCGTGCATCATCTTTGAAAACATCATGAAGTGCCTGGAGTGCTACTTCATCTTGATCCACTAGATAGGCCTGCCCTTTTGGGCCGAGTCTATCTAGTACTAAGCTGGCGTGCCCGCCAAATCCCGCCGTTAGATCAACGTAGGTATCACTTTCGGTCGGTTTCAGCACCTCCAAGACTTCTTGCTGCAATACAGGAATGTGTCGCTGTGTCATGATGTCAAGGTTACCTATTTAGCAGCCAACTGTCTATATGTGTTTTTATTTTTGAAAGTTGTGAGGTGTTTTCCGTTGTAATCAACGGATGTGGCAAGGACCAGTCATGTGATTAGTCCTTGTTTTGAACATTTGTTCAAAGAGTTGAAAGTTTGTGAGGTGGAGTTTTTGAAAAACAAGAATGTACATGTCTCTATTTGGATACGCCGAGACGGCCTAAAAGCGCCGTTGACTGCCAAATAGCTAACCTGATGTTTATTTTTATGTCTATTTCAAAGTTCTGATTTGAATTGTCTCAAATCCCCTCATCTAGAAGCTACTTGGCTGTGATGCGAAAGTAGCGACCGGCGCGGACAGCGACAATGTCGCGACCTATACCGGCATAAGCCAGATGATGGGGTTCGAGAGTAATGCGGCCCTGCTTAGAATCAAGCCTAGCTTCTACTCGACCAGTGCGGAATTTTACATTCAGATCGGCAATTCTTTCATCAAGAATATCGCCGCGTAATGCTTGCTCCATTTCCTGGTCCCAAATCTTTTTTGGATACAAGTGAAGGTACTGACCAAAGCCCCTGGTTATCACCACTTCCCCGCCAAACTCTTCATGTAAGGCTGTCGGGATTGTGAGTCGGTTCTTGGTGTCAAGGCGTCGTTCGAAGTAATCCATGGGTCCCGTTGTGCTCCTCGTCATTTGCGTTGTGTGAAGTAGTATCACACTTACCCACTACCATAACTATATTACCCACAAATACCCACGTCAACATGTTTACATAAGTTTTTTGGTGTTATCCACAAGAATATGACATACTAGAGCGTAACAACCATGCCTCGACACAAAAAACACCGCGCCAAACAGAAGATCAGATCAAATTACATACGATCAAGTTTTTTTGGTATTGAAGACAGCCTAGTCTCCACTACAGGTCTAATTGCAGGAATCTCAGTAGGCACACAGGAAGTTCGGTTCATCTTGCTCGCTGGATTCGTAGCTGTTGCAGTTGAAGCAATCTCGATGGCGGCTGGAGAATTTTTATCTGAAGAGACCGAGCAAGATTTAAGCAAATCAAAACAACGCTCCAACCCGATCGTTGGTGGTGCAATTATGTTTGTATCCTATTTTGCAGCCGGTATGATTCCAATAATACCGATTCTGTTCTTTCCCATTGATTATGCCATATACGTTTCGATGGCAGCAGCGCTCGTCGGCCTTTTTCTGCTAGGCCTCATGAAGGGCGCTCTAACAAAGCGCAATGTCCTCAAGAGCGGTATACAAGTGCTCGTAGTTGGCGGAACCGCCGCACTCATTGGGGCAGCGGTTGGTATATTCTTTAAAGTTTAGCTAGTTTTCGCGGTAAAATTTTTCAATATAACTAGCGAGCTCGCTAATTGCGACACGCTCTTGGTTCATGCTATCGCGCTCACGAACCGTTACGGCCTTATCTTCAAGAGATTCGAAATCTACCGTTACACACAATGGCGTGCCAATTTCATCTTGTCGACGATAGCGGCGACCGATCGACTGGGTATCATCATATTCACAGCGCCAACCATCGGCAAGCCGACTGAACACTTCTTGAGCCACACCTGATAGTTCTGGCTTTTTCGAGAGCGGCAAAACCGCCACCTTAATTGGCGCGATACTCGGCTTAAGGCGCAGCACCACACGCGTATCGCCATTCACCTCTTCTTCACTATAGGCATCTGCGAGTGCGGCAATAAATAAACGCCCCACACCCATCGATGACTCAATTACGTTAGGCACATAACGCTCACCAGTTTCCTGGTTAAAGAATGTAAGATCCTTACCGCTCGCGGCCATGTGAGCCTTTAGATCGTGGTCAGTGCGATCATGTATGCCTGCCAGCTCCTTAGAACCGTGCGGAAAAGCAAAGTACACATCGTGAGCTGCAGCCGCATAATGAGCACGCTCATCTTCATCGTGCTCATGCCAATCCAAGCTCGATTCCTGCAAACCAACATCTTCGAGCAAGAAATTGCGAGTGGTAGTACGCCAATTCTCATACTCTTCTTTGCGTGTATCCGGTGCTATAAAATACTGCATTTCCATCTGTTCCAATTCACGGACTCGAAAAATAAAGTCACGTGGCGTAATCTCGTTACGAAAAGCCTTGCCTATCTGGGCTATTCCAAAAGGAATCTTTGCGCGTGTAGTCTCACGCACCGTTTCATAATTCACATAAATTCCACCGGCAGTTTCTGGCCGGAGATATGCTTTAGTAGAATCATCTACCACTGCCCCTAAATGAGTCGTGAGCATCATATTAAATTGTCTGGGTGGCGTAAAAGTACCTTTCTTGCCACAATTTGGGCACGCCTTGCCTTCCAGCAACTTAGCAAGTTCCTCCAAGTTGGTTGAATCAACTCCAGCGACGTGGTCGGCACGAAAACGATGCTTACAAGCCTTGCAATCAATCATTGGGTCCACAAACCCAGCCACATGACCACTCGCCTCCCACAATTTAGGGTGCTGAATGATTGCACTGTCGAGACCGTGAATATTTGCGTGACGATTCACAAATGCTTTCCACCAAGCACTCTTTAAATTATTGACCAACTCCACGCCGTACGGACCATAATCCCAAAAACCTGCCAAGCCTCCATAAATCTCACTCGCTTGGAAAACGAAGCCTCGTCGCTTCGCAAAACTCGTAATTTCTTCTAATGTAAGTCTCTGGTTTTTTTCTGCCATAATGCGACTTATTATATCAGATTTTCCAGATTTAAGAACCAACGAGTGAGCGTGTGCGCAGTCGTTCGATACCCGTCTGCATACTCCAAAAAGCCTGCACGATTGGCTCTAGCTCGATCAGAGCACTTTCTATCCCCTGTATTTTTGCTAACTGCTCAATTCTGTAATCCCGACAAACCCGCCACAACTTCAAAGCTGCCGTACTCAATTCAACACCATCCGTATTACTAAACACCCCATCTCGCAGCTGCAGGTAGCGCAAGTCTGGTTGCAGAACTGGAGATATGCCATGATTATGCAGGTTCTTAATTAGGGCCGTTACCCATACTAGACGTCTCAGGCTCGCATCTTGAGGATGAGCCGACATAATACCAAGAGCAGCGCGCAAAAACTCATACCAGTTTGACTCCGAGCTGTGTTCAGCCAGCGTCTTTTCGGTGATCTCCAAGATACCCTGCGCAGCAACAAGCGCATCATAGTCATGCATGAGAGACTCGTGTGGCTCAACTAGTGCTGCACCGGTCACCACCGATAAGCCCTTTGATTCAACACACTGTAGCTCCACCTCCATCGTTGGCTCCAACATGCCTCGCAGTTTGGCTTGCGGCTTCCTTACACCTCGAGCCGAAACGGCTTCACGTCCGCGATCTTC
The DNA here is from genome assembly GCA_964646575.1 of uncultured Candidatus Saccharibacteria bacterium. Taxonomy (GTDB): domain Bacteria; phylum Patescibacteriota; class Saccharimonadia; order CAILAD01. The sequence continues at coordinate 19,201 of CAZYFT010000007.1, forward strand.
AAAAAAAACGCGTATTATCCTATCGGCCTCACCAACATCACGGCGCGACAAAATAATTGCCCTACCGCGAAAATGCTCCTTCATGAGATTGCTAAGCTGTAATTTACAGCTGCGATTAGTTCATCTGGTGTAGATTTTTGCTTTACTAAATAGGCCCGCACACCCAATGTCTGCTGCAGACTTTGGTACAAGCCAATATCGGCAGCCTCTAATACTGTTAGCAAAATAATCGGCTTAGCATTACTCTGCGTGCGCACCCGAATATCTTTTAAGAGTTTGAGTCCGTTTTTGCCGGGTAAAAGCACTTCGGAAACCACTGCATCTATATCAAGCTCATCAAGCTGAGTAAGTGCCGCCGTAGCACCATCGGCATGCACAATCTCGTATCCAGCCGCCTCCAAGGCCCTCGCATACACAGTGCGGAAGATCTCATCCTCATCAACAAGTAATATTGTAGGTTTCTTCATTCACTCTATTGTATCACCGGTGACTTAGATCTCCTTAAAATGGCATTTTCAGCTGGCGGAAAATTTGAAAATGCAAGTGCACTGCACTACCAACTGCCACTAACCGCACTCCCGCAGCATTAGCTCGACGGGCCAAGATGTAGCCTCGTATTGCCGCTAGTGACGACTGTCTAGCGGCGGCGAATAACGCATGTCGACTGCCGGCGATAATCAATTCACTTGGTAATTCATTAGCGCCCCGTAGCGAGACAATGAGTTCCTCGCCTCGTCTCCGGAAACCCACACTACAGTGCGCTACAGGCATTACTCCGCGGATTTCTCGTAATAGCTCAAGCTGGACTCGAGCATTACCCCAAACATATGGAAGCCGTTTTTTTCGCCGGATTGTTACATTCAAATCGCGCTGTAACTCCTGCATCAATAGTCTCCAGCTATGATTTTGCTCCGTGCTAAGCGATCCAAAATCCCCATAATCACAGTAGAGCTGCCGCGAGACATCTGCTACGGTCATATAGTTCTGCGCGGCGCGGTATGAAAGCTCTGCATCGCCTAGCTGTAAGGCAGCCTCCATAGCAGCCAGCCCAGACTGCAGCTGCGCTGAAACATATCCAACCAGCACTTTTTTTGCACGCTCTTCATCACCCACCATATGTTCTAAGCTTACCTGCGCCAGGAGGCTGGCGGCAAGCATGTACTACTTTTAGCAGTAGTTATGGAAGAATGACGCTATTGAGAGTATTTTTATAGGCTTCGTACAGTGTGGTATTTTCATTGCTGTCAGCCTCAAAGATAATTGTCTTATCGAGATATTTCACCAACACGAGAGTGCCAACCTTCTCTGCTCGATCGATTTTTCCAACGTAGCGTACTGCATCTCTATCGGAAACCTTAATTTCTTCACTCGACTCGATACCATTACGTTTTTCTTTGGCATCACGATCATATTTCTCACGCGCCTTTGTAAATAATTCGTCCCGCACTGTCACTCGAATTGCCAGCTCTTTAGCATTTGTATCTACTTTATCTGGGTGTGCCAAAAGTATAAGCTGGTCTTTACCATTCTTAGATGTAGATATACTAAAGCTCTTCGGTATACGCATCTGAAATGCACCGAGTTCTTCTGGGGCTATATAGTCGCGTGTATCACTCAAACTAGCCTTAATGGCTTCGTCTTCATCTTTCTTCTTTTGTTCTTCAGCCCCAACGCCGTAGCCTTCGTCGTACTTTTTAGAGTTTGCAACTGAGGCATTTGCGTACAATACGCCAAACGTGATTGCCGCAATAAGCGCCACAGATCCAAGACCAATTACGATGTAGAGAAGTGTCTTGGTGCGCTTATATTTATCCTCGGTAGTTTTGAGGTTATTCTGCACCTTTTGCTGTTCGGCGGCCGCCACTCCAGAACCAAAGCCAGTCGGCGCAACATTTTGTGGTTGTTGCGCGGGTTGTGGCTCTGGTTGCTGAGGAGTGGTTGGTGGCATCGATCTCTAAATTTCTTATGTTAGCTAGTATACCCTATTTTTTCTCGACAAGCTTCTCACCTGGGTGCCAGTCAATTGGACAGAGGCCGCCAGTCTGCAGTGCTTTTACCACTCGGAGCGTCTCTGTAACAGAACGACCCACATTACCGTCGGAAAGAACTACATAACGTACATTCTGCTCCGGATCGATAATAAACAATCCACGCTCAGCCTGCCCATTCTCTTCATCTAGCACCTCATAGGCCCGAGAGATTTTATGTGAAGGATCTTCCAGAATTGCGTACTCTACATCTTTAAGATCACGCTCAAACCAAGCCTTGTGACTTTGTATAGTGTCGGTCGAAGCCGCCAAAACTTCACAATCTGCTTCCTGGAACTCTTTATAGTGCTTTTGAAACCCTTCAATTTCTGTTGGACATACGAAGGTGAAATCACGCGGATAAAAGAAGAGCACAAGCCATTTACCGGCGTAATCTTTTAAGCTCACTTCTTTATAGTCTTCCGCCAGTCCTTTTTGATAGACGCTGGCAGAAAATTCTGGTGCTGGTTTATTTAGTTGAATCATAAACTTCTCCTAGTTAATTTACTTACTTGTCTTCGCTATGCGAGTGTTCACGACTTGCCAATTAATGAGCTTCATAAACTCATCGATATAGGCCTTACGAGCCGTTGCATAATCGAGGAAATAGGCATGTTCATACACATCAAGCACCAAAAGCGCCTGAGTATTCCAAACACCACCTTGATTGTGGGCATCACAAATGTAGTTTTCGAGCTGTTGGTTTTCATGATCCCAAGCTAGCACTACCCATCCGCGGGCCGAAAGTCCCAGGGCCGCGAAATCTGACGCCCAGGCTTCTATACTTCCCCACTGTTTTTCGATAAGCTGCGCAATGCCTCCGCTGCATTCTTGAGTTTCTGCAGTCATATTTTCAAAGTAAGCTTCGTGTAAACGAATGGCATTGAGCGCAAACACTTTCTCGAGATTTACTTCCCGAATTTCTGCGTACGTGCCGTTACTTGCAGCTGTATCTACTTTGCGGGCTAATGCCGAAAGTTCATTGTATTTTTTTACATATCCCTCGTAGAGCTTATAGTGCTCAGAGAGTTGCTTCTCCGTTATACCGGGTAATTCGCTATAACCAAGAGGCTTGGCGGTTACTTCTGACATATTTTCCTCCTCAAAGGTTACTCTTCTACTTTACCAAAGCTTGCGAGCTCATACAAAAAGCTATTTCGGGTGGCCTGTATTGGCGGCACGCCCTCAAAGGCAAACATGTACGAGATTACTTTTGTATCTGGCTCTAACTGGCGCATAAGTTGGGCGCGCATCCGTGGCATATGATGATGAATAAGGTAGAAATACACCACATCAAACTTTCCAATATCTACCGCCCAAAAACTACGCAAGTATACTTTGGCGCGCTTACCGTAGCGCAGGAGTCTCAATCGAGCGATTAACCACAAAAGCGGATTTACCTCAAACCCCGTTACGATTGCTCCTCGTCGAGCTGCAGCTGCAAGTACTTTTCCGTCGCCACAGCCCAAATCTACAAACTTTGTACCCTTTTTCACGCCAGCCAGATCGAACAGTTCGTCAAAATCCTGACGAAAAGCCGGCACCCAGGGTGCCCCAAGAAAAGCACCTAAGCCAAAGCTCAGCACTATAATCGAGGCAACAATCCAGAGCCAATCCACGGTCGACTAAGCTTCGCCGTGCTCCAATGCTTCTGCCGCGTCCGCTTCCTCCTTGGTTTTGTGCGTAGTACCCGGAGCGTGCTCGGCCGGACTATACAGTGAATACACCTTCAAATCACTATCGCCAATATTAACTACATTGTGCCAGGTTCCTGCCGGGATCAGTACAGCATGATCAGGCTGCAATTCGGCTGTGTCGGTCACTTCTTCCTTACTCGGACCAGTTACGAGCTTAGCAGCACCAGCCTCTACGCGCAGAAACTGGTCAACGTCACCGTGAACCTCTAAGCCAATTTCACTGCCCGCAGGAATCGACATCACTGTAAGTTGAGTATATTCACCCGTCCACAAAGTGGTACGAAAATTAGTGTTATTTTTCGTCTCGGCTTCAATATCTAATACATACACTTTCTTGTCATACTCTGTCATAGTATTTCTCCCATTACCTTCTTCTATTATAGCGCGAATTGTCTACCGTTCCTATCTGGAATCTGCTATAATTACGGCTATTGCTATAAAGGGGTGTAGCTCAGCTGGCTAGAGCGTCGGTCTCCAAAACCGAAGGCCGCGGGTTCGATTCCTGCCACCCCTGCCAAGCTTATATTTATCTATTCTTGCTATAATTAATCTGTGCTAGAACTCTCCCTTAATGATCTCTACACCGAACTAACTGCAGATCCAGATCTGCGACGGCTCGGTCCCTACAAAATTATTGCCTCCGAAGGTCAAACTATACTTCCCATTGATCTCGAATTAGATGGCGAGGATATATATCTGGGTGAAGGTGATTTTACCTGTGCCTTTGTAGCTCTCTGCAATACTCGAGCACGATCTATTGATTTTGGGGCTTGCAAGTTCCTGGATCTATACCTTGACGAAGCTGAATTTGAGCGTTGTCTACTCTCGGAAGCGCACGCCAGCCGACTCTATTTTGATTTTGCAAAAATAAATGAGTGTCGCTTTGGCAGCTTAGTTGCCCCAGAAGTGTATTTTGACTCAGCTACAATCGGCACCCTCGCTGGAGAAAAGCTAGTCGCAGGAATTATATATATTGAAAACCTCGAGTGCCCAATGTACACCGAGGAGACATTACGACCAAACGGCTATCGTTTTATTGAAGGCACAGACCAGCGCGATGACCAAGGCGAGCTAAGTGAAATCAGAGTCGGAGAAACCCCTGCGGTACGAGAAATCTCCCCATACGAGTTCATGCAGCTCCTACGTGAAAATCCAGATATGTCGCGGCTAGGTCCGTATAAGATTAGCCTGGACTCCAAGGGAGGTTCAGAGCAGGAGCTCATCATTGACATCGACTTTGACGGGCAACACATTGTTCTGGGAGAAGGAGATTTTACCGCAGTACACGTAAATTTAGAGGGAGCAAGAGCTAATCTGCTCGACCTTTCGGAAAGCAAGTTCGACAGCATCGACATGGGAAATGCTGAAATAGCCAACTGTTTTCTCGCCACGAGTGAGATTCGCGAGCTACGGTTTGGCGACGCGCGCATTGCTAATGTGTTTGGCGAACAATGCCGCACAGAAACCACCCATCTAGATCGACTAACCTGCCACCAATTCAATGTAAATGAGATTCGCGCCAGAGAGATACACCTGAATGAAGCACGAGTAAGCGAAATGTATCTCTCTCGAGGAGAAGGGGTGGAAGCGATGTATTGTGACAGTGTGAGTATGGAAATTCTCAACTTGCATGAAGGAAATATTCGAGAGTTTCATTTCGGCGATGCGCACGTAACAAGAGCGCTTGTTAACAAAGCAACCATTGATGAGCTATACGTAGAAGGTCTGCAGACAAACATCTTTTACATAGATAACGCTCTGGGCAACGAAATTAATCATCTCATCTTCGAACAAATCGCTGAAATAGATCATATTAGTATGGAGCGAGCCTTTGATGAAACGGATAGCAAGCGACGCGTCATCAATCGCATCGAAGGCTATGCTTCTCCGCTGCAGTACGCAATTCTACCAGAGGGAGAGCAGGCCCCTGCTGAAAATCGCACTGCCGAAACTGAGTTGGAGCTACCAGAGAAACACCCCGAACTTAGGAGTATGCAAGAGGGCGAAGGACCCCGAGAAATCCGCGGCAACTAAGGCTTTTCCTCATTTGAAAGTTCTATCCTAAACCGCTCATATTCACCTGTAAGTTTCTGTACGATCTGTGTGTCCCCCCGCTCCTGCGCGCGCCTGATTTGCTCGGCCAAGCTCTTGGCAATCTTTTTGCGACAACTTATTGCGCTATCGGAAAACGTGAAGAAGAAACGCTTAATAGCCCTCAAGTGCTCAGCACTGTACGGACGTCGAGTAGAGTGGATAATTTTTGGACGAACACCAAAATCGGCTTCATAGTTATCGAGAAGCTTTTCAATATTCTCTAAAAACACTCGCTGATCTTTCACAGCATAGCCAATACCTAATCTTGTTGCAGCAGAGTGAAAATCATCGACATACCGTGAGCCGCGCCATTTATACATCCCAGTATCTCCACACCCCCAAAAACTATCCACATCCTCTTCTAGTAATTCAAAATCTAAATCATCTGGAATCCTTTTGAGCAGTTCGTCATTATTCAGGCTGCGGATTTCAGGACTACTTTCAAATCTATAGAACATTTCATTAACAGGTATGCGGTTTGCTACTGACTCGAGAATACGTCGAGGGTCTACTGTCATCTTTGTAGTCTTAAGCTGTATGACACTCGAGGGCCTCCACTGCCGAGCATCAGCTATGAGGAATCCTAGCTCCAAATCTTCAGCCTGAGTACATTTTGGGTTATATCCACCCACTGCTGCATACATCGCAGCTCGATAGGCCGAAGATGCTCCGCGTAAATTTTCCGGCTCGCCGTTTATTACATTAAGGTCAATTTCGTCCCAGAGTGATAGAGCGGCATAAATGTTTGGCTTGCGGAAAGTGGCTACAGGAACCGATATTTGCGTCAAAAGAGCTTCCGTCTCATGATTATGGTCAAACTCATCGAGAATGGCTCTCAAATAGTTCGGCTCTATAGACACTGTGTCGGCATCGTTACTCACAAGAACAGTTGTGATGCTCTCTTGGTTTCTTGCTTGAATCCTTAATAGCGCGATATCGGAAGCGACCTTTCTGGCGTTACCCACGCTGGCAATCTCGTCCTTTCCCCACTGCTTATAGGCATACAAGAGGTTGATTTCGGGGTGTTCTTTTTGGAATGCAGCCACCTGGGCTTCGGTGGCATCTTTTTTTACAGACGTATCGTGATTATCTAGGACTATTATTTCAAAACTTTCAAAATCAATAGCTTGGTTTAAGTAGACGGCTAGAGTATCTCTTATGTGCCCCCCTTCCTGACGAGCAACTATTGTAATGATCAGCCTCACCTCATCTCTCAGCTTGTTAGAATTTCCAAAGGCTAACTCCGAAATCTCCTGCCTGTAGCTATTGCTCCAGGTTTGTATAAAACGAGTCAATTCAGGCAGCTCATCTAGCTGCGCGGTCTGATTATTTATGAGAGTTTTGGAGCGTCGCGCGACAAAATCGTCAGAACTAAGAAAACCCATATCCATATGGCAAGTATAGCAAACTATGATCTATCCCATGCGGTGACTTGCTCGACTTCCAACGTTCTGCAACTATATAGCAATTTATATTCACCGCATACCCACCATAAAATGTATAATATTTGCAGTGTGAATTCTAAAAAATACCCACCCATGATGATCGCTATGCTCTTTTCGTTACTACTCGTGATTGTGCTATTCCTTGGATTTCGATTATTACTGAATGACAAACTAGTTTCTGATGCTATTTTCAAAATACCCAGCCTCATGAATTCTCATTTTTATAAAACAAAAGAGCCACCAAGAAAACTCTCTGAGATTAATGAATACAATCCTTATTTCCCCGGTGCATATTTAGCTATTAAGCTCAATATGATTGAATATAAACCAATCGGTATAAAGGAAGAAGAAAAAAACTATATATAATCCAACCGGTCGAGCATTTTACTACCAAGTTTGTGCAACATTCCTTTCAGAAGTAAACTTAAGCACCAAATTTTCTGAAGATACTCTTGAAGCCCACGACAAATTTTATGAAGAACAAAAAACTGGCTATTCATACAGTAGGCCCTCTTATTTTAGCCATCCAAAAGGAAGGGCATGCTATAAGTTCAAGGAACCTATCGAGTAATAATCAAGATAACATAAGCTTATTCTTGCACGGCGCATATTACCTGTATAATACCTAGCATGAGTAGCGAAGAACTAAACCAACAGCTCAACGAGCATGCTGTTGAAGCAAGAATCGCTGGCCCCCTAGTATTCACAATAATACTGATCATCCTCTTAGATTTTTTACTGGGCCGAACTTACTCGACCAACCCCTGGATTATTGGTGGCTTGCTGGTTGGTAGCCTGCTTTTCTCCCTTAGTCATAATATTCCTGCTCTAAAATTTGGCAAGCGCCATGACGTTTACCTCGCACTGTATCACCTTTTGCTTGCATCGACACTAATTTTTATCGTCCCCACGCTTTCCTACTACTTGCTCATTTGGACCATTCTAGCCTACCTCAGCGAGTACTATTATCAGGCCAAGGGGATTTATGCCAGCCTCATTGGGCTACTCATTACAATTGCTGCAGGTACGTGGTATCAATATCGGCCAGTCGACACAAACGAACTCTGGAGCGCAATCACCTGGTACGTTGTACTTTCCGCTATTATTCTTATGCTTAGCCGCGTAATGCTCGGCAATCGTGCTAAACGACTAGAGCTATCTGAAAAAATTATCCATGCCGAATACGAACACGAACGCATGATCAACCTGATCAACAGCATGAGCGAGGCCGTGCTTGCTATGGATGAGAGGGGCGTCATCAATATCTACAATGCAGCAGCGATGGATCTTTTAGATACAAACGTCGAGCTTGCGGGCAAAAGTATTGATGAGGTAGTGCACCTCTACGACGCTCAAAAACAACCTATTAGTGCGCTGCAGATTGCCCAGGAGACACGCTATCTACAAAAACGCTCTGACGTCTTCTTACACTTTGGCGAAAATGACGAAGTAGCCCTAGAACTTAACATTAGCCGCACCTCCCTGCAATCAGCACTTTCAAAGAAACAGGGCTTCACCCTACTACTGCGCGATATTACCCAGCAAAAGAGCCTAGACGAAGAACGAGACGAGTTTATATCTGTAGTAAGTCACGAACTTCGTACTCCAATTACAATTGCCGAAGCAAACGTCTCGATGGCCGAACTATTAGTGCAGAAACCTGAAAAAAAGCCCGAAGAGGTTCATGCTGCCCTGGACAAAGCCCACAAACAAGTACTATTTTTGTCGGATATGGTAAACGACCTCTCGACGCTATCGCGAGCTGAACGCACCGACAAAGAGATGGAGCTGGAAACCTTTGATATTGGCGACATCCTCACCGAGCTCGCTAGTACCTACCGACCTCAAGCGGAAGCCAAGTCGCTCTATCTCAAACTAGATACTGACAAGGAATTCCCTAAAGTAACGACCTCCCGCCTCTACCTCAAAGAGATCCTGCAAAATTTCATTACCAATGCCATCAAATACACCCAAACTGGCGGCATTACAGTGATGGCACATGGCAAAGACGGCCTCCTTAAAATCAGCGTGGCAGACACTGGCATTGGTATCTCAAAAAGCGAGCATGATAAAGTTTTCGATAAATTCTGGCGCTCCGAAGACCCGCTTACTCGTCAAACCGGCGGCACAGGCTTAGGTCTCTACATTACCTCTAAACTAGTAAGACGAATTGGTGCACAGATAGATTTTAGCAGTGAACCGAAAAAGGGCTCTGTTTTCACCCTGAGCCTACCGATTGTCGCCGTGCAAGATGTCGATAAAAAGAATGTCGTACAAAAAGAAGTTGAGAATATCCTCGACTAGTACACTACACTTTTTTATCGGGACGAATAAAGAATGTTATCGCCATAAATACGCCTAGAAGTGAGAGTCCAATCGCAAGCTGAATGGACTGCGTAATACTCAATACGCCGTTACCTCCAGGACTACTAAATGGCAATAACCCCAACACGACAAACACTACAGCAAACATCACGCTTAGAACTCGAAGACGGACCTTGTCGCGCATGGTAGCCACTGTTCCACTCTGGCGCCAAAAGGCCATAGCGATAAAAAGCGTGCTAACATACTGCAAAGCAAGTGCTATTGTGTATTGCGGCGTTACAGGGCTATATAAAATCTGGAACGACCCTCTCTGCACTAAAGTTACCGGATTTGCCAATAAATCCCTGAGAGCAAAGTAGCCTGTAACCAATGCAATTATTATACCTAGCGACATAATGCTGCCACGTATAAAATCCGACTTGGGGGCATACAGTCTCGCCACTAAGGCCCACATTGTTATGCCCGCAAGCAACTCGCAAAAAGATCCGAGCAACATGCTAGCGGTTAAGATACGGGTATCCTGCGTGAATAAAGCTGGAAATCCCAAACATAACATCGTTAACACATAACTTCCAACAGTAATACCCAAATACAGCGTTATCCGATTTTTGGTTCTGCGATATGATTTAATACTACTAACCACAAATACAATAAATAACGGCACCGCGATAAAGGTATGCAGGTAGTTGGCTGGAAAATTACTCACGCAGTTCCTTGTCTTCTACGCTGGAGCCAAAATGCTGCAAA
>CAZYFT010000008.1:0-25280 GCA_964646575.1 uncultured Candidatus Saccharibacteria bacterium
GACGAGACCTCATGGAACTCGTACGCGGCTTTGACACTGGTTTTGTGGGATGGGGGCATGAAGATGGTGCATTTGCGATTGCGGCTCAAGTCCTTGATGGCTGGAGGCTTTTGCGGATACCCGGCAAATCATTCCACCTAGAACACGTCCATGCACCAGCAAAAAATCCCAACAACCCCGTCTATCACGCAAATAAAGCACGAATAGACCGTTATATGCACGCTGGCGACCAACCAGATGCCCACCTACTCATTCAAAGGCTACGCGATGAAACCATTGAAATAGACACAAAACATAACATCACTTGGAAAATTCCACAGTCAGGTGACGACAGAATGGACCAAGCCTTAGCTTTTACATTGCTGCGTGATGTCGCCAGAGTACTCGAAAAATACAATTGCACCTATTGGTTAAATGACAGCACTCTGCTTGGAGCAATACGTAACAATGATTTCATCACAAACTCCAAGGATACAGTTCTTGGAGTTTGGGCAGCCGACTTTGATGTACGAGCCATTCACGAGCTATTACATAAATATGGTTGTAGATTTGGGAGATTGCAGGGCAGGCCGGATGATGGGATGCTTATCACTCTACAACGCGCAGGTACTCATATAGATCTATATTTCTTCTATCCACTCAATAAATCGGCATCAAAAACAGCACAAATTTACTGCAGCAGTTATTTACTACTAAAGCCTTATGCCACCTCGAACCAAGCTCAACGCTTTGATTATATTTATTCTGATTTCATGCCGCTCATACGTAGCAACTTTAGGGGTCTGAAATTTTGGATTCCTAAGAAAGCTACGCATTTTTTAGAAGCAACCTATGGGAAAGACTGGAATACACTACAGGAGGAGCTAAATACCCCTCTAAAACCACACAACATCAAACCTCGTGGAATAGTCTCAGATATGACCATAAACCGACAGGCAGTCGAGCAGTATTTAAAACTGCATCACTAATATACTTATTTTATAAATATCATCGTAGCATGAAGTTAAAGTATTGACATGAGCAGTATTATAGTGTAACGTAGTACGGTTTGCTCGCAGACCACTCGTACCCTACCAACAGGAGAAGTGTCATGAATCGAGCAATCATTTGGATTGCGGTCATCGTTGCCTTGGTGTATTTCACGCAGCAGCCCGAAGTAGCCGAGGAAGACCCTGCTCAGCCCACAACTACCGTGGCGGAGGATATCTTCACGCCACTCACCAGCATGCTCCCGCCTCAAGACGAGCCCACTCGCGTGCTTGTCATCGGCGACTCACTTACCGTTGGCATCTCGCCGTTTTGGCCTTCTAACGGGGATCAGCTGGGTGTCGACATCGATGCCGCCAACGGCCGACCTCTACATAACGCCAATGCCATTGTCAAGCAGAACGTCGAGCGCACAGATGCCTTTGTGATGGCTCTAGGCACCAATGACTGTATGAGTAACCCTGATGAAGATGAGATTCGCAACCTGATCATCTCTTCCCTGAACACCAGCGAAGCCAAGCCGGTGATACTACTGACACTTGGTGAAAACGGTGCAATCCGCGACTGCGCAAAGCGCTTCAACGCGGTCGCCAAACGTCTGGCTGCCAATATTCCGAGCCTGGAACTTGGAGACTGGCAGGCATACATCCACGACCATCCTGAGTGGTATGGAGAAACGGGTGATGGCATTCACCTCACCCCCGATGGGTACAAGGCTCGCGCCGAGTGGCTCAACTCACTTGTCGTTGCCTAACCCAAAAGCCCCGAGAGTTTCTCGGGGCTTTTTCTTTTGGAAATGCTAGGGCTACTCTAGCCAACACCAGATGAGGAGACATGCACCCTTGGCGGAAGTGGTTGCTGGGGCCGATATATTCCCAGCATTATCACGAGCCTTAATTTCATACGTGTAGAGCGTATTTGCAACGACTGTGTTATCGACCACAATCGGAGAAACGCTGGTCCAATTTTTGCCATCATTTCGGGTTATGAGGTAGTCTTTAATCCCACTACCGCCCGTATCCGTGCTAGCCTTCCACTTAATTTCAAGATTATAGGCAACGCGCGTTGGGTCTATTACCAAGCCTCTTGTAATCCCAGTCGGAACCGATGGTGCCACCTTATCGCTAGTCGGAACTGGTGATGTTGTTGGGGCTGGTGAGGTTTTTGATCCAGGAGGAGCCGCACTAGGAGTACTTGGATTTGAAGTTACAGTTGGGCTACTTGTAGTTGTAGGACTTGCCGTCTGGGTCGGTGTTACGGTTTGGGTAACAGTTGCTGTTGGCGAAGGACTTGATGTGCTTGCAGCAGTATATTGCGCGCTTGACCAAGGGCAGAAATACTTCGATTTTGTACCGTCCTTACAAGTTCCAATCGGAGGATCGACCACATACATATTAGTTGCAGTCATAAGTCCATCTAGCAAGTTATCCTTCTCATTTGGACCCAAGCCAAGGTCGGTCCACTTTTTAGCATTATCTGGATTGATACCACCAGCCATCTGTAGTCCCATGCGATTGCCATTGGTGTCAGCCACTAACAGGCCATAATCCCTCATCGCTACAGCAATAATACGTGCAGTTTTCGCTCGGCGTGGGTTACTCACGAGGTCAGGTCGGCTCTGAATCCACTGATCTATTTGGGCGTACGTCATATTGAGCCCAAAACGCATACCCTCTGGGATAGTTTTATCTATTGTGTAAATCTTCTTATACGCCTCTTCCATTACCGGTGGCGCGGGAGCACCGGCCCACTCAAACTTGGAAGCTGGCATAACCGCTGTACCGCACGTTTTACCTTCTTGGTTCCAGTCACCCTGTTGAGCCTTTGTGCAAACAGGTCCATATGCAGTATTTGGTATCGAAATACCCAGAGCGTGTCGGATTTCGCCTGCTTCTACCTCTTCCGGAAGAGTCAACGTGGCGAGGTATGGAATTCCAACGCCGCGATCTTTGATGAATCCTTCATAAGTCCGGTAGTCGACATAGTTGCCATTTAGGTCGCGTGCGACCGTCGTGCTGTACGTACAAAGTCGACCCTGATCCCAAATTGGGTAACATCCAAGTGGCGGTATCTTACGGTATGGGAACCGGGGTTCACTAGCCCAGTAGCCAGATAGAAAGTAGATTCGCCCCTGGGTAGCTCCAGGTCGATCATCGATAATAATCATCTCATTGTCCCCGCCTTGTCCGGTTTGCCAGCTTGGATTCCACGGGATTTTAGTACTGGGAGTAAAAGTATTTACTTTCTCTCCATCAAGGTTACTATAATATTCTGTCGATGCTACGCTAGCCTCTGTTGTGGCCTTACTTGCATAATACACCTCTCGCGTGAATAAATTGCCATACGGGTTAATATCTTTAGTATCAGGATAACCAGGGCTAGCCCCAAGCTTGCCGTAGTTTGCTGTCGAGGTACCATCATTCACATTCCCCCACTTGTAGAGACGCGAAGCATAGTCTGCTGATTGAGGATGTCGCGGCAATCCACATATCGGCTGATTCCACACGGCTCTACCGTAAGGAACTTGGTAGTTGTAATTACTCACCGTGGCCCCACACGAGGCTGTGCCTGTAGTTGCCGCCCTAGAGGATAGCACCACCCATATGCCAATAACGGCAACCACCAATACGATGGCAAGACCCCAAGGGGTTTTGAGAAAACCAGTTACCTTTGGCAACAGCGAACTCCGAACGGGAGTATTAGCTTTTGCGCGTGTAGTTTTTTTCTTTTTATTCACTGGGGTAACTTTCTTTTTAGGCATAGTAGTCCTTATACTTGCTGTTTATATAACAGTAGCGTAACCGTTTTTATGTAAAAGCACAACCTTTTTATGTGGGTGTCGAAGTATTGACAAATTAGCCGTTTGAGCGTAACGTAGTCTGGTTTACCCAAAGGCGGGTGAGCCATAAGGAAACGGTCAGCTTTGTCGGAAGTTCTGGCAAAGTGAGCAAGTTAGGAGGCTCTCATGACCAAACATACCCTTATGCTCCTTGTGGGCGGGATTGGGCTCTGCCTGGCGGTAGCGCTCGGCCCATCCACTCAGGCGGGGGCAACTGCTCGAGACTACATTGCCATCAATCAGATGGCGCAGAATCTCGAGCAGGGGCTGCAGTCAGCCCAGCTACGGACAACAAGTTCGCAGTTGACGCCTACGACTGCCGTTCGTTTCTCTGCCTCACCTCAGATTGTTGCCCTCGTGGCAGCAAGCGACCCCAGCGGCACCTTCATGGACTGCGGGATCGTCACCTGTACAGTGTACTTCAGCTGGAACCGCACGGTGTGGCTGAACGACATGTTCAACGGACCGATGAAGCCAAGCAAACAAATTGCTGCGAGCCTGGCTGGAGGCGCCCTGTGTGCCTTCATTAGCGGTCCGGTGGGTGCACTGTGCGCGGGTGCTGTACTTCTGCGCTACACCACAATTGCCGATCATCTCGATCACACCGTGAAGGTTGGCAAATGCTCGGCGTGGAAGTTCAACAAGCCCGTTTTCCTACCGTTGATCCCTCCGGCTGTGACCATTGTTGGTCTCAATAGCTGGAGCAGCTTCAATGGCCGAGTGTGCAAGTGAGGTACAGCATGGATAAGCCCGTTGTACACCCAGCCCTCCTCACGGTACTTGGCATCATTTTGGTTGTCGGCAGCATGGTGACAAACGCCATCCTGCAGAACGGCGATCGATTTGGCGCTCAGTACCTGCTCGTGGGCATCCCCGGAGTCATCTTGATCGTCTGGAACGGTCCAAAGTGGCTCCGAGAACAGCGCTCCTCGGGTAACCGAGGCTAGGCGCGATTGTAGGGTGGGTCGATTTTTTCGGCCCACCCTATCTTTTTTGCTGGCCCCCAGATATAATCATCTGCAATCGCACCTCGTTCTAAGGAAGGCCACATGGAATGGTTCTGGCTCCTAGTCGGCTTCATTATCGGCCGTTTTGGTAAGTTAATTCTCATTCTCGCCATCGCGCTCATTCTCATCGGCCTCGTTGCCGAAAAGTTCAATTAACCCCAATAATCCACACGACTCCACTCAAAACCCCATTGTTGCTCGTCCACCTCAAGCTCTGGTCAATCCAGGGCTTTTAAAATAGCTGCCAGACTATCTGACCTTCGGGCGTATCCTCCACGCCAACACCAAGATCATTAAGCTGAGCGCGCAACTCGTCGCTGTGAGTGTAGTTTTTATCTTTGCGAGCGGCTTCTCGCTGCGACAATATTTCTTCAACGCCTTCAATCGTTCGCACCCGCTCCATCAGTTCAAAAATGTGCAAGCCAAGCACTTCGTCGGCATGCAATAAGAAGGCATACACGTCTTCACCTCGCGCCGCAGTATTTTCGATGGCGGCCAAGACAGCCATGGCTTGTGGCGTATTCATGTCATCAGCAAGAGCAGCATCAAAATCCTGCACAAGCTTCGTAACCTGTGCATCCGTGCCCGACTGAGGATTATTCACGAGCTTACTTGCCCACTCACGCAAATTTGTAAGCCGAGCATGCGCAGCAGCAAGACCATCTTCAGAAAAATCCATTTGCGATCGGTAATGCGCCGACAACATCATAAGGCGCAAAGCTAGGGGGTCAGCTACATCATCTAGCTTTACAAAATTTCCAGCACTTTTAGCCATCTTCGATTTATCAATCGTGAGATGTTCGTTATGCACCCAATAGCGGGCCAACGTGCCACCGCACTGGGCAATCTCATTTTCATGATGAGGGAATTTGAGATCTACTCCACCAGTGTGAATATCAAATTCTTTCCCAAGTAAATCTGTACTCATCGCCGAGCACTCTATGTGCCATCCAGGGCGACCTGGATATTTTGCTCCATTCAGCTCGAAATCCCAGCTTGGCTCGCTGGGCTTGTGGGCCTTCCAAAGCGCAAAGTCTCCAGCACCCTGCTTCTGGTCTTGGTCATCAATGCGAGTCTTAGCTATTTCGGCAATATGCGCAAGCTGACCATACTTACCGCCTTTTTTATCGTATGCTTCAAGCGAAAAATATATACTTCCGTCAGCTACGTAGGCAATCTCCTGTTCATATAAGTCCGTAATCAAAGCCTGTATTTTTTTAATGTAATCGGTAGCATGCGGAAACGCCATAACGTCGTCAACTTCAACCCCAACTTTTTCGAGATCTTGCAGAAACTTAGATTCATACTCTTGAGCAAGCTTTTTGAGGCTTTCGGCTGGTTCTTCACCGGGATATTTTTCCTGCGATCGAGCAATCATTTTGTCATCAATGTCGGTAATATTCATTACCCAACGTAAATCGTACCCACCAACATGCCTCAGTATTCGCTGCAACGTATCGGCCATAATAAAGGCCCTCAGATTACCGACATGCACTCGGTCGTACACCGTTGGCCCACACGAGTACATCGTCACCATCTCTTCATCAAGTGGTACAAACTGCTCTTTTTTATGAGTCAGTGAGTTGTATAAACTGATTTGCTTCATGTTTGGATTCCTTTATCAAAAACAACCGCTCGCAATACTTCGGCAGTCCGCCGACAATCATCCAATGCATTATGAGCCGTACGCGCCGACTGCCCGAATAGCTTAAATGTATCTTCACTGCGCACTACCTGGCTATAACCGTGCTGACATAGATACTGATAAGCCAAGCTCCACGCGTCAAGATGATGATAATCATACATACTATCACGTCGCCCAATAGATTGCATGAGCACATCGAGCCAAGCCCGATCAAACGTTATAATCCAACTCGCCAGATACACTTCGGTACCAAATTGCTCTACAAACTTTTTAGCAACTTCTTTGACCTGAGGGGCGTTGGCAACCCGCTCGGGCGTGATGTCAGTATGCTCTAATACCCATGGATCGAGACTGTTTGGATCGGCTCGAATATCAGAGAGAAAACTATCTTGCTCAATAAGCGTCTCTGGATGCAATAACACGGCCCCCAATTGAGTTGGCGCACCGGGATTACTCACATCTCCGTGTTCATTCCTTACAAAGCCCGTCGATTCAAAATCGAACAAAAGTACTGGTTTAGAGTAGCCCGCAAACTGATTCATGCAGCTATTTCCGTACGACCAGCTAGCGCTCGACCCAAAGTCACCTGATCGGCATACTCAACATCGGCACCAACCGGCAAACCATGCGCCAAACGAGTTACTTTTACGCCGTGAGGCGTGAGTAATCGAGCCACATACAAAGCCGTTGTCTCACCCTCCACGGTAGCATTAGTCGCCAAAATGACTTCGCGCGGAGTTACTGCCTGTACTCGACTCACTAAAGAATCGAGCTTTAATTGTGCCGGACCAACACCATCAATTGGAGAAAGTACGCCATGCAAAACATGGTAACGACCCCGATAGGTACCAATCTTTTCAAGCGCCACAATATCCAGCGGCTGAGCTACCACCACAATACTATCGTCATCGCGCGCATTGTCTAAGCACAGATCGCATAGTTCTGCGGTGGCGTAACTGTGACATTGGGCGCAAAAACCTAACCCATCACGTACGCCCTCAAGTGCGGCCGCAAGACGCGTTGGGTCACCGTGTCGCACCAAATACATTGTTAACCTCTCGGCTGTCTTAGGTCCAATCGACGGAAGTTTTGCAAACTCGTCAACCAGCGAAATGATCTGTTGTGGTAGTATGCGAGCCATTCCCCTCCAATTCGCAATCTACATGCCGGGCAGGTTTAGGCCGCCAAGCTTGCCCTTCATTTTTTCAGCAACTTCGCGCTGTAAAGCGCTGTTTGCCTGATTTACTGCCGACTCAATCAGTTTTTCAAGACGCTCTGTATCAGAGATATCAAACTTTTCGGTATCAAGCTTTACGCTAGTTACTTTTTGCTCGCCGTTCATCACAATGACAACCGCACCGTTTCCGGCATCGGCCTCTACTTCAACTTTCTTAAGTTCTTTCTGAATTTTGCGCAACTCGTTAGCTGCCTTAATTTGATCTAGCATACGCTTGGTGTGCCCCTTTCTTATTTTTCAAAAAAGTAATAGTACTATTGTACCGCGATAATGGCGTTACTGCACCTGGTACAGGCGTACTTCAGACGAATTTGTCTCGAAGCGATCGAGTTCTGCCCAATTTTGCGGAGTTTCTTGCCAATAGTCCTTATCGCCCGGCTTACCAACTAGCCAGACCCGTCCACTCTGAGGCTGAACCGTACTCCAATCATCAAGATAAATTGTATCAGCTCGATCATAGAGTAATGCCGATTCACCATACCCATTAGGACGACCACCACTGGTATTGAGTTGTAGTTGGGCATATTTTGGCACCACCGCCAATGGACCCCCAATTATGTCTGGGCGAGGAACTTGACGATTACGCGTATCGACACACTGCTGACAGTAATAACTAAAATCGAAATATGTATACAATTCGGCCGACACGATCTGGTCGCCTGACTGGAATTTTTCATCAATATACTCACCAACTTTAGCCATACTATGACTAGCCTGACGCCCAACATTTACTACGCCGACAATACAAATGGCAACTAAGAGTGCTAACACAGAATAGCCCACGAGGCGCTGTTTTCTGATGAGCTCATAGACCGCTATCCCCATTAAGACCACCAGCCCATTAGCGGCAAAAACCAAATATCTATCTTGATACACGGGCTTTACAATGGAAACCGCGATGGTAAGCAAAATTGGCAGGAACGTATAAAAATACAGCATCTTAATTTGTGGAGTACGATGCCGCAGGCGCCAAGTTACATATGAGAGGCCAGCAAAGATACCTAATGGGATGAGCCAATAGACTATCTGCGGCAATTGCCCACCATCTGTAAAAGTAAGATTCTGCCAAATACTGTTAGTAAATGTTCGCTCGGTTGTTTTTGGAATCCAACTAATCCCTTGGCCACGCGTAAACTGGCCATAAAAACTCGGTAGCCAAGGCAACCACAGGGCCACGATACCAACATTTGTAAGAATCCAACGCCACGAGAGCCAAAAACTTTTCCCAAACCTCCAGCGCCATGGCATTTCTAGGGTCATCACATACAGCCAATGCGCAGCCACTACGAGAGCCGTAAAGTAGTGTGTATACAACCCAGCGGCCATCAGTACAGCATAGGCAATCAGCCAGCGATTATTGTTTCTTTTCTCAAGATAGCGCAATAACACATACGTTGCACTGATAGTGAACAGACCCAAGAGGCCATACATGCGAGCTTCCTGACTGTAGCGAATTAGAAACGGCGCCAGAGCCAGAAGCAGCAACACGATACTAGCAGCTTGTCGAGAAAAATAGCGCTTGACCAAAAGATAGCAGACATAAATTGTCGCCAATCCAGCTACAGCACTCATAGACCGAGCGGCCAGTTCTGAGCGACCGAAAATCTGCGTCCAACCATGCAAGAGTTCGTAAAACAACGGCGGATGGACATCTCGACCCGATCCAGCCCAAATTTCTAGCGGATTTCGAGAAATGAGCATCATGGTGAAGCCTTCATCGTGCCAAATACTCGCTTTAGTAATGGTGGCAAACCGCACCACGGTCGCCAGTACCATTAAGAAAGGTACAACAATTCTTTCCTGAGTTAACCTTTGCCAGGGTGTGAACGAAATCTTTTTAGACTTAGTCTTTGTACGCGGCATAACGAAAGCTCACCTTGTTATATCTACCAATCATCAGCCCCCATTTAATCTTCAAAAGATCACCAAATGTCTGAATGGCCACTTTCATTGCGCCATTGCCAGAAATTTTGCTCCCCTCAACCACATCACGCCAATCCGGTACGTCGATAAGCTCAATTGGGTATCCGAGTTTTCGAGCAACAGCCAACACCTCCATATCAAAACCCCAGCCAACAATGCGCTGACGACCAAAAACTTCCTGGGCTGCATTGCGTTCGAAAGCCTTAAACCCGCACTGCGTATCCTTAATGCCAGGAACAATCAAAGTCTGCGTTAACCAATTACCAAACGTGGAGATAAACTTGCGAATACCGGTGTGCGACTCACCAAGATTGCGGACGCAAATGGCTATTTTACCCTTGTTCTCGATAAGATCGTAGACTTCATCAAGATATTTCAGTGGAGTTGCGAGATCGGCATCCATAAACATTACATAGTCAGTAGTAGCCGCCAACATGCCATCACGTACCTGCTTCCCCTTGCCAACTTTGGGGCCTGTTTGCAAGAACTGATAATGGCTAAAACGCTTACCAGCAGCATCAGCAACAGCTTTGGTTTTATCGGTGCTATTTGCGTCTACTACCGTGACAAGCGCATTGTAGTGATGCTTTTTTAGGTAATCAGCGAGAGCATCCAGGGTCTTACCTATTCGCTTCTCTTCGTTAAGAGTCGGAATCAAAATCGTCAGGCGCGGCTCCTTCGCGGCCATTACCGATTCACCTCATAGGTGTAGTAAAGTGTGCGATCCGGAAACTCTGGCGAACGCGATTGGTTCAACTTGCCTTGCGGATACTTAACTTTTAATACATCCAATACGGTCTGAGTATGCTGATTGTTCTGGACGATAAATACTGTGGGCTGATCGGTGATTGGTACGGAATCTACTTCCTGCCATTCAAGTCGTTCCCAGCCAGAACCACGTCGGAGTCCAAAATCAGCATCACTTTTTTGCATCATATAGTCTTTTTCATCGCGCGTCAGATAATCAATAGTACGAATTGAATAACCATCTACCACCATATATACCTTTGTAGTATCGGCACTTGCCAACTTGGCGTTAAAGTAGTTACTAATCGCAACATTGTCGTCGGCATACGCCTCGTAGGTACCTGGTGCTCCAGCCCAAGCTCTAAAGTATGCAAAGTAACCCTGTACGAGCGTTGCGGACATCAGGAGTAAAATCAGCGCTAGACCAATATTGCGGGCAAAACTGTTTATCGGGAAGATTGCGTACCAACGACCAATAAAGTACGACAGTCCAATCGCAGCAAGTATCATTACCGGAGGTGCTGTCCCGATAGAGCGCAGGCCGTGTGGTAAGCCCTCCGCAGTAAGGGCCGCCGGAAGCATCATTGCACCAGCAATAAAGAGCAACGCAAAGTAGCGTGCGTGACGCAATGAATAAAGAGCTACCAATACACCCAGGATGAACATGATACCAACAAAAGTATTGAGGTATGGTTCACCAGGTACGTTGTGACGAGCGTTGTCATCGCCAGTAAAGTTGTATTGCAAAAGTGTCTTCTGAGTGCTGTCCATCAATGTTTGAAGTGGCTTACCCTTATTCAGGTCTTTGTTTAAGAAGCTCGTGCCACCGGCTCGCGCACCGGCATCAGGATTTTTTACGGTGTAAAAAATGAGCGGCGACAAAACAAGCAAGAACGAAATAACCGCAGCGGCAATATTCTTACCCTGACCTTTAAGCCACTGTCTGCGAAAAAGAGCAATATAAACCAAGAGCCCTACCACCGCTGCGAGCATGAGCTGGTAGGCCGTGTAGGTATATGATCCGAGCCCCAGAAAAGCACCTGCGGCGATATAATACCCTATCTTCCGGGTCTTTATGGCGCGCCCTCCCAGGTAGGCAACCATCGCTACCATAAGTGGCGTCATGCTAGCGCGGAAGCCATCTCGGGAAATAATCACCACCCATGGATTAACAGCTAAAAAGAAGGCTGCAATTAGTCCAACCCTCTGGCCAAACCAATCTTTACCCCAGTAGTATACGGCGATAATCGCAAGTGTCCCCATAAGAGCCGGGGCCATACGCAATGCCAAGATTGTATTGCCGAGAGCTTTTACAAAAGCCGCCTGCAAGAAGAAAAACAGTGATTCGCGCGGACCATTGGTTGCATATAGGGCCCGTATGTCACCAGAAAAAATCCTAAACACATCCTGGCCATTGGCCGCCTCATCGGGATGTAAGCCCGGCGGCAAACTGCTCAGCATATAAAACCTAAAGAACACACCAATCAGCACAATAGCCGATAGAACTAACCAAACCCCATATTTTTTCGTAAAATTCTGAAAGCTTTTTTGTCGCTTAGCTGCCTTGGCACTCACTTTTTATCCCCTGTTTTAAATACTACTTTCTTATACATCACATAATTCCAGACAAGGCTTGCCGCAGTCGCCACTAGTTTTACACCATTCGTCTCGACAAACTGAGCATCAATTCCAGCGGTACCAATAATATTAAGCCAGTTTGCCAGTGAAAGACCGAGCTCCACTGGATAGCGCCAAATATTTTCGAAGAAATAAATGACAAAACCTTGAATTACAATCAGGCCAAACGCAGTGATTGGAAAGAACTCCAAGGCCTGACGACCAATATCTTTCTTTTCGCCGGCTTTGAACACAAAATGACGGTTAGCAAAAAAGCTAAACGTCATTGCCACCATAACGGCAGGGATATTCGCGATTTCGTCTGACCACCCGGTGGCCCGGCTGACCATATTTAGGATAATAAAATCAATGAGCGTATTGATGATGCCAACAAGACCAAAGCGCCCAACTTGAGCTACTTCACGCTTGGTGTTCTTGGCCACCGGTTTTTGTTCTTTCAAAAGATTTTCCTTATTTCGCCTATCAGTATACGTGAGAAAACTCAGCTTATGCAATGCGCTTATGCTTACTTATTCGAGTGAGCCACCTTCACGCTTACGATCCAAGGAGCGGAACAACATTAACTCTGGACTGAAGAAGAGCTCAACATCCCCAGTCGGGCCATTTCTGTGCTTGCGGATCAAAACATCAGAGATGTTGCGCCGCTCACTTTCTTTATTGTAGTAATCCTCACGGTAAATAAACATCACCACATCTGCGTCTTGCTCGATAGAGCCCGACTCACGCAAGTCGGACAACTGAGGAATCTGCGGATGACGCTGTTCAACCGCACGCGATAGCTGTGAGAGAGCTATTACCGGCACATCCAACTCACGTGCAAGCCCCTTCAAGGATCGAGAAATTTCTGAGATTTCGTTCACACGGTTTCCATCACCAGAAGCTCGGCCGCTCATAAGCTGAAGATAATCAATAATAATCAGGCCCAAGCCGTGCTCGGTCTGCAAGCGACGAGCCTTGGTGCGCATTTCAAGCGCATTTGCCATCGCCGAGTCATCAATAAAAATCGGAGCTTCAGCCATCACGCCCATGGCCCGGTTAAGCTTCTCAAAGTCTTTATCCTCTAGATTTCCAGTACGCAATTTCCAGGAGTCAATGCCAGATTCTGAGGCTAGCAGGCGATCAATCAGCTGCTCCTTACTCATTTCCAGAGAAAAAATACCAACTGGGATACCTTCTTTAATCGCCACATGTGCGGCAATATTCATGACAAAACTCGTCTTTCCCATACTTGGACGAGCCGCCAAGATAATAAGATCTGAACGCTGCAGCCCAGCGAGCAGCCTATCCATCTCCTTAAAGCCAGTTGGTACACCGCGCAGTTGCTGTTTATCTTTATGGAGGGCATCTAGGCGATCAAAACTGTCGGCAAGGACATCTTTAATTGAGATAAAATTTTGTTTTAGATGCTTTTGACTAACCGAGAACAATGCCTGCTCAGCTTCGTCTAATAAACCCTCTAGCTCACGACTCTCATCGTGCGCCAAACCTGAAATAGCATGCCCAGCAACATCCAGGCGTCGGAGCGTTGCCTTACCGGCAACAATGCGTGCATATTCGGCAGCATGAGCGGTTGTAGCTTCCGATCCAGCCAGCTCTGTTAAATAGGTCATTCCACCAATATTCTCGAGCTCTTTAGCCGACTTCAGCTCTTCAGATAATGTCACCAGATCGATTGGACGGCGTTTTTCGTAGAGTTTTACAACCATTTCGTAAATAATTCCATTGCGACGGTCGTAAAAATCATCGGCCGCGACAATATCGGCAACTTTAATAAGCGAATCAGCATCCAACAGGATTGTGCCGAGTAATGACCGCTCAGCCTGCATACTGTGCGGCGGTGAAAGTTTGGCGAGCTGTTCTTCGCTAGGTGGAGGCGGCGGAGTATCTTTTCTAGCCATATCTACTCCTGCACCACTTCCCCACCCAAGATTTCTAGAGCACTGGCCACAAGCTCTTCCTCGGGCTGAGCCGCCACTTGCGCCGGCTCTTCTGCAGCGTGCACAACTGTCATCTCGACTTGGTGATTTGCTACCTTAGAAAATACAGCTTCTATAAACTGCTGGTTTTTCGGCTCTTCTATGCGTTCCTTATGGAATCGGAAACGGCAACGGACAACGAGTTTATCCCCCTGTAAAACCGGGTCGCCAGAACGCAAAACTGCGTAGAGTGAATTATTTTTTGATTTAATTAATGACAAAGCCTTAGCTGTAACCTTATCAGCGCCCAAAACTTCTCCAGGTATCTCGGCTGCAGTCGGTGCGGGCACAAGCTTAGGTGCTGTCATGGCAACGGGTCTGGTAGCTCCTGTTGTCTGTGCGGATGACGGAACGCTTGCTGCAGCTGAAGACAGCCGCCAGATAGCCAATTCAACCGGCAAAGTTGGGATCGGGGTAGTCTTGAGTTCACCGGCAGCCTGCGAAAACGACTCGAGTACACGCGCTAACTGGACTTGAGTCAGGCCATCTTTTGCCCCACCAAGCAAAAACTGTTGGCGAGCGACGATCAGCACGTGCTCAGTAACTAATGTTGGCTCCGCACCCAATGTCCATAATTTTGTAGCCAATGCCAAAGCTTCATCGGTTTTGCCTTCGCCAGCCAAGAGAATAAGCTGCCGGACCGCATCTTCATCACCAATTCCAGCAATTTCGGCCACCAATTGTCGTGTCACGTGATCGTGCGCACTGCCCAGCTGATCAAGCAAACTTAGAGCATCACGAAAACCCCCTCCAGATAATTCAGCAATCAATGTCAGGGCATCTTCATCAACCTTCATCGATTCAGCCTGTGCAACCGACTGCAAATGCGCAAGCATGCCAGTGGGCTGAACTGGGCGGAAATCATAGCGTTGAGTACGACTTACAACCGTATCTGGCAACTTATGCACCTCGGTAGTCGCCAAGATAAATACCGCGTGGGCCGGTGGTTCTTCGAGTGTTTTTAAGAGTGCATTGAAAGCTTCACGCGTGAGCATATGTGCCTCATCAATAATAAATACCTTGTACTTAAGTCGCGTTGGAGCGGTCGCAATTTTTTCACGCAGTGCTCGAATCTCATCAATACCACGATTTGAAGCGGCATCAATTTCAATAATATCGAGCTCGGTCTCAAGCCCAGCCTCCGCGGGCAGCTCGTTCACACGACGCGCCAAAATGCGCGCGACACTCGTCTTACCAGTGCCACGCGGCCCCGTAAACAAATAGGCATGACTCAATTTCTGCTGAGCCAAAGACGCCTCCAAAAGACGCGTAATATGCTCCTGCCCAACTACATCAGGCAAATCAGCCGGTCGATATTCACGATAGAGCGCAGAACGACTCAAGTCCCCTCCTAATTTACTTCTCACCAATTACCTTACATTATACTGCCTGCCAGCACGAATTTGCGCCATACCACCCTAGTTTTTCTCATAAAAAGTGAAGTCCACTTCCCCTTAAAGAAGAAGTGGACAACGTCGATACATGCTTGCATCGACAAAGAATGAATTGATTGTTGTGTGGGTTTGGCTTGGTACCCTTGCCAAAATACAACATTTGCCGGGCGCAGCAAATAAGGGGAGGCGCAAATGCAATTGCGCTGGTTTGTACCCATCCGCTCCGTCTACTCTAGCCGGGCGCAGCTAAAGCTCAGGTTGGTGCCCATCCTGGATTTTACGAAAGCGGGCTCACCTCCAACTCATTCTATCAGGCGGCTGCAGTTGCGGCCTCAACCTTCTAGGTACGAGGCTCTATATTATAAAAGCTATTTATATATAAGTCAACTAGCCAATGACGGCTTCGATTGCCGCCCATGAAGCAGGCCGATCGGCAGGAATCACGACGGTTACCTCATCGCTCGGCTGAGCTTTAAAGTAAGTAACACTAGCAAACAATACGTGATACAGCTTTCCGCCGGCTTCTACCATATACGTGCCGTCCTGCAGAGTCACTGTTCCAATAAGCTTTTTACGCTCGATTGGCCCAATCTGCTTATAAATAAAGCTGCCATCCTCGGAAATTGTGAGTTTAAGAATATCCCCTTCAACCAATTTGGACTTAGAGGCGTAGTTAGCCGGCACTGGATAGGTCTTTTCGTTCGGGCCTACCATATTTTGTCCGTCAAATACACCCTCTATCACCTTGCCGCCGACATGAGATTCGACATCTGCTGGAGCAGAGGGTCGCGCTGAGGCTGCCGGTGCTTCTGGTAGCTCCTCGGGTTTAATGCCCATAGATTCAAGCTGCTCATGAATTCGTTTCATATTTTCTTCGGCAGCTTTTAGTTGACTAGCGAGCTGCAAGAGCTTGGCGTCGTTTTGATTATTCGTTGTCATATATTACTCACTTTTTTGATTATTTTTTATTACCCACAGATTCAGGTGGAGTATACCACTAGCCCAAACATAATTACAAGTATGTGCTTTGACTATTTATCATTTTTAGGCAATTATATACTTGACGTTACCATTTACCTCTGTTAGAATGGATATATGGAGTCATTTAATCTCATCCAGTTCTATCACAAGTTCGGTACTGAGAAACAATGTCAAACCTTCCTGTATAAAGCTCGCTGGGCAGATGGCGTAACCTGTCCGAAGTGCGGTGAGATTAATGTTAAAACCTATAAGCTAGCCAGTGGGCGTATAAAGTGTGCTAGTTGCCGCAATACTTTTACCGTTCGCAGTCGCAGTGTCTTCGAAGATAGCCCTGTACCCCTCCAGAAATGGTTTCTAGCTAGCTATCTATGTGGTAGCTACAAGAAAGGCATCTCTTCAATCCAACTAAGTAAATACATTGGTGTTACTCAAAAGACCGCCTGGTTCATGCTCCAACGTATCCGCTACGTCTTTGAAAACGACAGCTTTGAGCTATTAAACGGTGAAGTCGAAATGGACGAAGCCTATATTGGCGGTAAAGATAGCAACAAACACGCTCACAAGAAGCTGAAGGCTGTTACTGGAAAAGGAGCGCAAGGCTTCGGCAGTAAGAATAGCAAAGCCCCAGTTGTTGGCATGGTAGAACGTGGTGGCCAATTACACGCCATTGCCACAAAAGATACAGGCAGTAATACGCTCATGACCTTAGCTCGTAAACACATCGATATTGACGCCACGATTTATACAGACGAACATATGCCATACCGTACCCTGCCCAAGATTGGCTTTAAGCATGAAAGCGTTAATCACGGTGTTAAGGAATTTGTGAATGGTATGGCCAGCACTAACACAGCTGAATCGTTTTGGTCACACTTGAAACGAGGCATTAACGGTATTTACCACCATGTTAGTGCTAAGCATCTGCAACGATACTGTGATGAATACAGCTACCGTTGGAATACTCGTGAGCTAACTGACGGCGAACGTTTTGAAGACTGGTTTAACCACCTAAACGGCAAGCGATTAACCTACAACCATCTCGTTAGCAAGAAGTCCTAAACTTACCCACCGACACCCAATTTATCTTTCTCGAACTGCACCTATATATTTCTCCTTTCTTTTCTCCCCCTCTTTCTATATAAATATAGAGGAGAACAGATAAATAGAATGATGTAGGATTATAAGCAGATGGATAAGTGTAAGTTTTGTGAGTTGTATTGTTTGTGGTGTCAGTGGGATTGATGGTGATTTAGTGAGTGTTGGCAAGTAGTTATATGAATGAAGTTAAGTATCGTAGACCATTGAATAAGCAGCAGGTTAGAACTCTACATTTACTGTATTGGTATCGATTTTGCACCAGTAAACAGCTCGCTAGATCATTTGATAAGGCCAGTTCTAAAGCCATCCAAAACAAACTGCAGATACTGGAAGCCCAAGAACTTATTGGCAAACGCTACGACAAGTCCTACAAGTTAGCCGGTAGATCGGCTGAATATTTCATCACCCCGAAAGGCGCACGGGCATTGGAAAAAGCCAATGCCGACTCAACGAACGCCTGGGCAACCAAGAGCCTGTACAAGAACAAAACTGTCTCGGATGACTTCCTCAAGCACTGCATTGCTGTAACCGGAATAGCCCAGAGGCTCCGAGCTATATACGGCGATAGCAAGAAGCTCCATATACTCCCGAAAAGCTATATGGCACAACTTGACTACTATCCAAGATGGACACCTGACCTACATCTTGAGATACCTGGCAAGGGTGAGACACCAACCAAACACTACTTTGTGGATATCTGGGACGGCACTAAGCCATTCTTTGTAAGCGTAAGGAAGACCAGAAACTATGCCAACTTTAAGGAAAGCGGAGAGTGGCGAGAGGACGAACCATACCCAGCAATACTGGCTATTTGCGAGGATGAACGAACCCAGAAGAAGCTGAATCAACAAATGAAACGAATTCTTGACGAAGCATGGGATGATGAGTTGGTGTTTGCTACGACGACCAGATTGAAAGTCGAGGAAGCAGCAAGAGCAAGCGAAAAGATCTGGTATCAAGTTGAAGAAGATGAATCTGTTGCACTTAGCATTTTACTAAAATGACAAATCACCTTGTCGCATAGCGGCAAGGTTTTGTCTTAGTCTACTTCTTAGCTAGTGCCAAAGATATTATTCCTGCGAGCGCAAAAAGCATACCGAGTATCAACCGTTGGTAATGCTTCTTTGCTGATATTTCTTTGAAGTAAAAGATGCCTATGCCAATAGTCCAGACGGTGTTGAGTTGGATAACGGTAAATGCGATAGATGCTGGCAGGTGCCGGTAAGACTGTAGCTGAAAAAAGCTTGCACCCATATATAACAAACCAGCTCCAAGGGCTAGACGTATATCGGGCCTAGAAAGTTGCAGCCGTGGTAATTTCTTGCCAGTGGCAAGGATGTAAGTACCAATACTGGCTGCTATTGAAAAACTCCAGACCAACTGCTGAGTGTAGACACCCGTATGCGTAGTGACGTACTTCTGTATGACAGCGACCGTTCCAAATCCGAGACCAGCCAACACAGCAAGGTACGCTCCAGCACGATGTGTTTTAGCTTCCTCTTTTGAGCTTGATATCGTGAAGCAAATAGCCGACACAAACACTGCCAATCCAGCAAGTAGTACAAATGCTGGGTTGGTTGTTTTCCATTCAGATAATATTAAGAGACTCAATATTGCTGCAACTGGGCCTTGCAGGTTTTTCCATTGATTTGAACGCGATAGTCCGATTGAATCTATTGCTTTCACAAAGGTTACAAACGCTGCTGCCCAGATTGCGCCAGCCAAGACCGACAGCAAAAGTACTGGCGATGCTTTTTCGTGAAACTTTAAGAGTGGTTGCGCCAAGTAAAGTACCGCCGACCCGACAAAGAAGCCAGATGCCATAAGAAAGCTGAAATCAAGTGGCTTTAGTTTGGATAACTTTCTAGGGACTACATAAAAGCTGTAGAACAAAGAGCTAATTATGGCGAGTATATAACCAAGCATATCGTAACTATTCTACACCAATCTACCCCATACGTATTGTTATATTGACAAAGGTACTGTACCTATGGTACAATGCCTGCAATAACATAAGGAGTTATCCAAAGTGAGTAAATCAATCGATCAAGCCCAAGCTGCTAAAAGCTCTCTGCTTCGTCACGTAATTGTACTATTAGTGTCTTGTACGCTGCTTCAGGTAATTATTGCTGTTCGTGGAAACCACATTGATCTAGTTTCACAGTTACTGCTAGCTTGTGTTGCCTTGTATTACGCTTGGTATCACATCACGGCTAAGGATCTGCTTAGTAAAGTACGTTTTGGGCGACTCGTAGCCCACTTGTGTGGCTTTCTTATCGTAAACCTAAGCTACCATGCTCACGCCTTTATTCTTTACGTTTCAAACAACCCAGCTATTCGTGGAACAGCAGATTTTTCGATTGATTCTGGTTGGTTTGGCGTATTGTTTGGTATGACCACCTTCTGGGGTATTGGTCTGCTTATCCATATGATCGCTTCTATTGCCAACCGTGGTTTTGAAGAACTGCCAAGGGGTTAGTCATGTCGGTAAATCAAGAACTTGTGGACGAACAAGCCTATTCGTGGACGGAAATGCACAAGAAGAGTGCGCTGTCCTATCTCGTATTAGCTGCGCTACAAAAACAACCCATGTGGTCTAAAGAGCTGGAAAAGTATATAACAAATACAACTGGCTGGAGTATTAGTGAACGTGCCCTCTATAGAGTACTAAATCGTATGCACAAACAAGGCAGCATTGAGTTTACTGCTGAGTCTGCTGAACGTACAGGCGCAGATCGGAAAGTCTATGCTATATCCCACGAAGGCAAGTCACTATTTGCCGCAATGCAGAACGAGTTGCGATATCTAAGTGCAGTTGGCTAATCTACTCGCACAAAGCAACACTAATCCACAACGATTACTGGCGCTGATAGATTCATTGAACATTCTGGGATTAACTCATCATATATGGCTTGCTTGAAGAATGGCTCAACGTGCTGATTTCTTGAGAGGTGCGCTATAATCAGATTTGATGTCTAACAATAAGCCAACGAAAAAAGAAATTGAAGCACTCGAAGCTCAAATAAAAAGCGACCAAGAAAAGCCAGTGCGAGAAAATGAACGACGGGTGAGAATTGGTGAGAATCTTGAAAATGCTGTCAAAAAAATGTCAAAGACTCAACCAATTAGTAACAAAGACTTGGCAAAGTGGGCTAAGAGACAACGAGACACTGACCGGGAGTAGGTCTTACAAAAAAGATCTTCTGGGATTTGGTAACGCCAAGTATATAATTGCCCATTTTTATGTTACAATATACCTTCTCGTACCTTCCATTGCTACTCAACCCCCAGGAGTACCATGAACCGCTGGCAATGCGCCATTACCTGGCTCATCACCATCATGCTCACGCCGCTGATCCTCGTGATCATCTTCATCTGTGCTGTGCTCATCGTCCTGATCAACGGTTACGCACCATTTTTCCGGCAGGAGCGCATCGGCAAAAATGGACAACCCTTCATCTGCTACAAGCTGCAGACGATGCGGCCATTGCGCGAAGGTGAAGAGTACCTCAACCCCGAGCACAACGCCCGCCGCTCCAACTGGCTTGGCAATTTCCTGCGGGATCACGGTCTGGATGAACTCCCGCAGCTCCTCAATATCTACCTCGGCGAAATGGCCCTGATTGGACCTCGTCCGCTGATGCAGAAGAACATCGACATGATTCGTGGCAAGAACGACGAATGTGTCGCAGTTGTGAACTGCTGGCTCCAGCATCGGTCACCCTTGCTGCCAGGTATCACCGGTTGGCACCAAGTCAACTCCAGCGGCCCAGGCATCATGCACTTCGACTTCGCCTACGTCGACGGCTTGCCTTGGCGCAAGTTCTGGATCATCCTCTGGCGCTCGCTGTGGGTCATTCCCGCCAGCAAAGAGCAGCTTCCTGGCCACACGGCCACCTCCTCAGTCTTCTCGTAAGGCTGAGGTTTTTTCTTACCAAAAAAACCACCTCGTATGAGGTGGTTTTTTGAACTTTTAGGCTACGCCTAGCACAAGAACTTATTGAAGTTCGATGGTTGCGCCAGCAGCTTCGAGCTTAGACTTAGCTTCTTCGGCTTCTTCCTTTGGTGCGTTTTCTTTCACCATAGTAGGAGCGCCGTCAACGACAGCCTTTGATTCTGCAAGGCCAAGTCCGGTAATTTCACGAACAGCCTTAATGACGTCAATCTTCTTTTCACCAGCAGACTGAAGGAAGATATTGTACTGACTCTTCTCTTCGGCAGCTTCAGCAGCTTCGCCAGCAGGAGCAGCAACACCAGCTACTGCAACTGGAGCAGCAGCAGATACGCCGTAGTGGTCTTCAAGGGTAGTTACGAACTCGGAAAGATCGAGTACGCTCATTTTATCGAGTTCAGCAACAAGTTTTGCAAACTTTTCTGGAACTTCTTTCTTTTCTTCTTTTTCAGCAGCTGCTTCAACAGCTTCGTTCTTGGTCTCTTCGGCCATGATTTTCTCCTTAATTAGAAGTGCTTAAGCAGCAGCTTCTTTCTTTTCTTTAATAGCATTCAGTGCGTATACCAATCCTGACAAATTACCATTCAACACTCGGACCATGCCCGAAAGTGGTGCGGCAACTGTTCCAACTACCTGTGCCAAGAGCTGTTCGCGACTTGGAAGCTGCGCGAGAGCCATTACGGCTTCACGGGTGAGAACTTCACCAGCTTCATCAATCCCACCAACAATCTCGAGGGCAGTATTTGCTTTTGCAAAGTCTGCCATGAGCTTAGCTGCTTCTACCTCGTCAGTACCAAATGCGATTGCCATTGGCCCAGAAAATACATCAAGTTGAGTGATTTCTTTGGCGCTTTTTTCAGCTGCTTTTTTAACCAGCGTGTTTTTAGCAACCGTCAGCTTAATGCCGTTTTCACGCAAGGTGTTACGGAGTTCACTGATTGCTGGCACATCGAGGCCACGGTAGTCGGCCAGAACGGCAAGCTTAGCACCATCGAGGTTCTCGACCAATTTTTGGAGGTCTTGTTCCTTTTGTGCACGAGTCTTTGCCATGCTGACTCCTTTAATTTTTAATGAAAAATCTTCTTTGCGCGAGCCAAGAAGACATGAAGTGGGACTTATCTAAAATGTAGATTCGTCGTCGCCTCGGGAGCAAATTAAGGTTTAGCTTGAGCTAACCAGCGCCTGTCTTCGGTTCGTACTTTTTCATAATAACAGGTTTCATTAAGATGGTCAACGGCCACTACTTCTATTTATGTATATCCTAGTATACAATCTAAGCATGAGCAATTCACCTAAAATAGTTAACATCGCCCTTATCGAAGACGATGTCGCTATATCAACCATGTACACAAAGGCCTTTGAACGCCAAGCCGGTTATAAAGTCCGTGTAGCAGGTGATGGTATTGAAGGCCTGGAACTACTAAAAACTTACCATCCCGATATCATTTTACTCGATATGATGATGCCCCGAATGTCTGGGCTAGAGGCTCTTGAGCGCATTCGTGCTCTACCTAATGGCAACAAGTACAAGATAATCACTTTAACGAACATGAACGATCCAGAAACTGTGGCCGCCATCAAGCAATACAATGTGCTCGATCATATCGTAAAAGCTACCACAACTCCTGGCGAGATTGTAAAAACTATTCAGGCCGCTATTAAGTAAAATTTTTTATCAAAAAAATTGCCTGCCAAGCTCCCTCTATGCAGACCAACTACGGTTAATCATTACCAACCAATACTTTCAATATTGATTCCGCAAACTAAACGCTACCGACAACTAAATAGCTCACCTTTACACCCACCTCTACCCCACTGCTGGCCAGGTCAGTGTTACAGCTGTCCCGTGGTTACTAGTCTGGAGGTCAATGCCACCCTGTAAGTGTTGCATGATCTGCTTGTCGAGATAGAGATCAACCCCCAGTCCATCATGGTCCATTTGTAGGGCATTCTTGCCATCAGCTTTGGTAAAGAGCTGGAAGATATGTGCCTGTTGAGTCTTACTCACACCAGGACCCTTATCGGTGATGGTAACACTACTACCACTGCCAGTTTGCTGAGATTGGATGGTAACTTGACCGCCTTTAGGGCTAAACTGGATGGCATTCTCTAGAATACTCCCAATAACACGCTTAATAACTGGCTCACTACCAGGTACAGCTCCAGCTATGGTGCCAGACTGGACAACGGTGATGTCTTTAGACTTAATGGTGGCGGCTAGTTCATTTAAGCTACTAGCAATAGCTTGGCTAAGGTCGGTTGAGGCGCTAGCTGGCGAGATGGTATCAAGACGGTTGTTCTGAGCTAAGATCAGTTGCTGGAAACTCGATACAATCTCATGTAATCGACGACTTCCCTCTTGCATAGCTAGCAGCATTGGCTCCTTAGCTGGGAGCTTCGCTAGCATGGCATCTAGTCGAGTGATGTCACTAGATAGGACAGTGGCGGTCTCGTCAATAAGCTGCATTCGAGCCTTATCTAGGTCTTTAGCCTGACGATCCAATTGAGTTTGAGCCCGAGTCACCTTACTACGAGTTAGGCCGAGAGCACCAACCACCCAGTAGATAGCAATGGTAACAACAATAAACAGCAAGGCTTGGACGGCTAGATTAAGAGTGGAGACTTCAATGTTACGGAAGTTTTGGGCGACATAGTTAGACAGGGCAATCAGTAGACCGGTGACAGTCAGGGGCACCCAGAAACGCCAGTTAGTTAAGAGGTGGCGAGGCTGAGTTCGAGCTGGCCAGCGAATGGCCTGTAAGCTCTGGCTAGTTTCGATCTGGTCCATAATCTTCATGACCTTAGTCTGCATATCATGAACCAGGCTGGTCAGACCAAGGGTCAGTTTAGCTGGAGCGGTAGTTGGTTGAGCTTTAGTCTTTGGACTAGGGTCAGTCATCAGATCGACACTACCAACTAAGAGAGTAATTGGTGAGCGTAGATAGTTGGCAGCGAGATGCCAGAAAGTATCACGATCCTCGGCAACTTTGGCTTGTTTGGCAAGCAGGAGATTAAGTTGAGCTAAGCGTCGAGACTGACGATACATTTCAAACAACATAGCTAGAGATAGTAGCCCCATGAGACCAACCACGACGTAGGGGAAGCTGCGCAGGACTGGTTCCGGAATGGCGCGGACAATGTCTTTTAGAACCCCCAGGATACCACCCGGCTCGGCTGGGGGTGGAGGTGTCTGGTTGGTAGTCTGGGTGATGGCAGCACTACGACTACCACTGGTATCTGGGGTTGGTTCTGGTGTTGGGCTGGGGCTAATTGGAGTAGCTGGAACTGGGGTTGGGGTTGGTGGAACGGGTGGATTGTAGCGGGCTAGGCGCTCAGCTGAGATGGGAGTTAGAGTGTTGACGGCTACAGCTGAGAAGACTGGTAGCGTTGGTGTGGTTTCCCAAAGATCCGTGAAATTCCACTGATCAAGCGGTGGGTTGGTATGGTTGTTGTAGAAATAATTGGGTTGACCAGCAATACCAGTACATTTGGCGGTGTCTTCGCTCTCGCCACCCCCAAAGCAGTTGGCTCGACCAGCCAGCGTGGTATCGGCGTAGTTGCCGGTGATAGTCGGTGGCGTATCATAGTAGGCCGCACCGACTAGGGCACCGGC
The DNA here is from genome assembly GCA_964646575.1 of uncultured Candidatus Saccharibacteria bacterium. Classification (GTDB taxonomy): domain Bacteria; phylum Patescibacteriota; class Saccharimonadia; order CAILAD01. Next base: position 25,038 of record CAZYFT010000008.1, read on the forward strand.
CACCTGGTCGCCAACATTAATCGTTTGAGCGACATGGGCGAAGCTGTTGGTTAGACTATTGGAAGCCGAATAATAATTTGCGACACCAATTAGGCCACCAATATTAGTCCAGCTAACATAACCCTGGCTTCCCCACTGGGAGATATACGTGCCAGAGCTATTAAACTTCTGGATGCGGTGGTTGTCCCTATCCGCCACATAGACATTGCCAGCACTGTCGGTGGTAAGGCCTTGGGGTTGGTT
>CAZYFT010000009.1:0-1931 GCA_964646575.1 uncultured Candidatus Saccharibacteria bacterium
TCTGTAGAAGAACTATTCGAGGCAATTGTGATGGCAGCGCGTGGCTTTATTGAGCGCGATACCGACTACACCAAGTTTGCCGCTCGCCTGCTTATGCACAAGCTCCACCAAGAAGTTGCCGGCGAAGCTGATGCCAAGAAAATCCCTGCCGCCTACCGCAAAACGTTTATTGCCAACCTGAAGCGGGCTGTAGAGGAAAATCGTTTACAAAAAGAGATTTTGAACTTTGATATTGATGAGCTGGCTGAATACATGGACCTCGATCGCGATGATCTGTTCGACTACATGGGCTTGCAGGTTCTCTATGATAGGTACTTCCTCCGCGCCGCCGGTAGTGAAGATATTATCCTGGAAACTCCGCAGGCGTTTTGGATGCGTGTAGCTATGGGTATGGCTATGCAAGAAAGTAAAAAAGAGCGCACCGAGTGGGCCAAAAAGTTTTATGATATTATGTCCACTCACCGCTATGTACCATCTACGCCTACCCTCTTCCACTCTGGTACTACTTACCCGCAGCTTTCTTCGTGCTACCTCAATACCGTTGGCGATGATCTTGAAAGCATCTTTAAACTCTTTTCCGACAACGCTCAGCTTTCGAAGTACTCTGGTGGGATTGGTACCGACTACACGCCAATCCGTGCGACTGGATCTCTGATTCACACCACCAATGTGAGCTCGCAAGGCGTAATCCCCTTCTTAAAGATTGCTAACGATGTTACTGTAGCGATTAACCGTTCTGGAAAGCGTCGTGGAGCCACTTGCGCCTATCTTGAAACTTGGCATATGGACATTGAAGAGTTCCTCGAACTGCGCAAGAACACTGGTGATGAGCGCCGCCGCACGCACGATATGGATACCGCCAACTGGATTCCTGACCTCTTTATGAAGCGTGTGCAAACTGGCGCCATGTGGACACTCTTCTCGCCAGATGAAACCGCCGATTTACACGACTTGTATGGTAAGAAGTTTGAAGCTGCCTATGAAGCCTACGAAAAGCAGGCTGATGAAGGTAAGATTGAAAACTTTAAGCGCATTCCAGCAGTAGATTTATGGCGCAAGATGATCACCATGCTCTTTGAGACTGGCCACCCATGGATTACCTTTAAGGACCCATGTAACCTGCGCTCGCCACAAGATCATGTTGGCGTGGTGCATAGCTCTAATCTGTGTACTGAAATTACACTCAACACTTCTTTGGAAGAAACTGCAGTGTGTAACCTTGGTAGTGTAAACCTTGCATTGCATGTAAAGGGCGAAGTGCTCGATCACGATAAGATTAAAGAAACAGTTACGCTTGCAATGCGCATGCTTGATAACGTGATTGACCTTAACTACTACCCAACCAAAGAAGCTAAGGCCAGCAATATGAAGCACCGTCCGGTTGGACTCGGCATTATGGGCTTCCAGGATGCGCTCTACCAGCTTGATATCGACTTTGCGTCCGAAGCGGCTGTGGAATTTGCTGATGTTTCGATGGAGCTCATCTCCTACTACGCAATTATGGGGTCATCCGAGCTTGCCAAAGAACGCGGAGCGTACGAAAGCTTTAAGGGGTCTAAGTGGGATCGTGGTATCTTCCCGGTTGATACGCTCGACATCCTAGAAGAAGAGCGCGGACAGAAAATTGATGTGGCTCGCACCCGTCGTCTGAACTGGGAGCCAATTTACGAGCACGTAAAGAAGCACGGTATGCGTAACTCTAATACCATGGCGATTGCGCCAACCGCGACCATCTCCAACATTGTGGGCTGCTACCCATGTATTGAGCCAATCTTCAAAAACTTGTATGTAAAAGCGAATATGTCTGGGGACTTTACCGTCATTAACCCGTATCTAGTAAAAGACCTCAAGGCGCTGGAACTGTGGAATGACGACATGATTAAAAAACTCAAGTTCTACGACGGAAGTGTGCAGCAAATTTCCGAAATTCC
>CAZYFT010000009.1:2031-21505 GCA_964646575.1 uncultured Candidatus Saccharibacteria bacterium
CCAATGCAGCCCGACGGCGCGGTAGCTACACAGGTGACCACTCAAACAGTAGTTGCAACCAGCCAAGAAACGCTGAAGGTCTGCTCCATTCTCGACCCAGACTGTGAAGCTTGTCAGTAAACACATCAGATAACTTTTAAAGGAGGGTCATATGCCGATCACCAAGACCACAACTCGCCCCGACATCAATGCTCGCCGGATTATAAACGGCGCTGACGCCGACGTCATTCAGCTGCACCCCATGAAGCATACGTTTGCTTGGGATGCCTACAACGCCGGAAATGCCAACCACTGGCTACCAACCGAAATTACCATGATGAGTGACATTGAACAGCTGCGCAATGGGCGTCTTACCGAAGATGAAGTAAAAGCCCTAAAAACCGTACTCGGTTTCTTTACGACGGCTGATTCAATTGCTGCCAATAACGTGGTGCTGGCGATGTACAAGCACATTTCTAGCCCAGAATGTCGCATGTACCTGCTGCGCCAAGCGTATGAGGAAGCAATTCACACGCATGCCTATCAGTACATTGTAGAAAGTCTTGGCCTGGATGGCGGTGAAATCTTTAACATGTACCGAGAGGTTGATGGCATATACTCTAAAGCTGAGTTTATTTTGAGCTTTAACGAAGGTATTTTTGACCCAGACTTTAAGACTGGTACGTTTGAGAGCGACCAGAAGTTTTTGGAAAACCTGTGCGTCTTCTCGCTCATCTTGGAAGGAATTTTCTTCTACAGTTCGTTTGCCGTGATGTTTGGCTTCCAGCGTCAGAACAAAATGGTTGGAGCAGCCGAGCAGATTCAGTACATCATGCGTGATGAAACGCAGCACCTCAACTTTGGCATTAAGCTGATTAACACCATTAAAGAAGAACAGCCAGAGCTGTGGACCCCAGAATTTCAGCAGCGCATTGTAGATCTTGTACGTAAGGCTGCCGAGCTGGAGTACAAATTTGCGGCTGAGGTATTCCCTCGTGGCATCTTTGGTATGAACGCTGATGGCTTCCGTCAGTACATCGAGCACATCGCCGATCGTCGCTTGCAACGTGTTGGTTTGCCGGCTCAATTTGGTGTGGAAAATCCGTTTCCGTGGATGAGTGAAGCGATTGACCTCACGAAAGAGAAGAACTTCTTTGAAACTCGCGTTACCGAGTATCAAACGGGTGGTACGCTCAACTGGGACTAACTCTGGAAACAGGATAATGCTCATGCTATAATGTCGGTAAGTAAACTTGCCAGCATTGGCATATAGGGGCTATGCAAAAAAACACAAAAAATAATTCCCAAGAAAATGAGCGCGAACTTGGTGCTGTAGATATGTCGCAGGATCCGACTGTCTTACGCTCGGAGCCTGTCTCGTCAAAAAAACGGGGCGAGGCCTTAATTAATCCGCAACATCCTGCCGCGTCAAACCTTAAGAAAAAACCTTCAAAAAAGAAGCTGGCGCTGATTACGGCCGGCGTAATTCTGTTACTTGCAGCGATGAGCGCGGGGGCTTACTACGCCTTTGGCCGCAAGGCACCAGCACCAAGCACGAGTGCTACTCCAGTAGAAGAAGTAAAGACCGAGGCACCGCCAACACCAACCACTAAACCCAGTGTTTTAACTGGTGTTTTAGTTGAGCCCAATGTTGCTGAAAAGCCAGTGATGGCGTCAATTATTGAGAATATGGCTGGCCGTGGTGCAGCCCGACCTCAATCGGGTCTATCTAGCGCAGGTGTGGTCTACGAAGCTCTCGCTGAGGGCGGGATAACTCGCTATCTGGCAATCTGGCAAGCCGATACACCACAAGATATTGGTCCGGTACGAAGTTTGCGCCCAGTATTCTTTTACTCGGCGATGGAATATGGCTCTCCGACAGCCCACGCCGGCGGATCTACAGATGGCCTTGCGCTAGCCCAGGACCGAAATTTCAAAAATATAGAAGCTCTTGGTGGCCCCCCGTTTCGTCGAGTGAATTCTCGAATTGCGCCACATAACTTGTATATTACTGGCGAGAAGTATGCGGCTTTAATTAACTCTCGCGGATGGGGTGGTGCCCCAACATTTACCCCTTGGCCCCGTAAAGATGATCAGCCTAGTCAAACACCTAATGCAACAGTAATCACAGCAAACTTCTCAAGCGTCGATTATCGTGCAGTCTTTCGCTACGACACTACTACAAATAGTTATCTCCGGGAGATTGGCGGAAAAGCAGATGTTGATGCGGCAGCTAATAATAAGCAGGTCAATCCTAAGGCTGTGATTATCCTAAAGGCAACTGCTGTCGCCGGTAAACAGCAAAATGGTAAGCCCAAGACGGATATAGACATTATTGGCAAAGGTTCAGGGTATATATTTCAGGACGGCACCGTAAAAGAAATTACTTGGGTAAAGAATTCTGCTACAGATAGGATGCAATTTCTTGATGGTGTTGGTGCACCCGTATCGCTTAACCGTGGCCAAGCTTGGGTGAGTATCGTCCCGACTACCCTGCCTCCTACTTGGCAATAGATACGCAAAAGCCCTCCTTTTCATTCGAAAATGTCAGAAGGGCTTATGGTTGCGTTTTGTATTAGCGAACGCGGTTCTTTATGGCGTAGAGCATGCCCCAAGCAACCAAACCGGCTGCAACAGCTGCTGCAACAACCACCATCCAGCTGTCAGTAGCACCAGTTGCAGGCAAAGCTGCGCCAGTTGCGATTCCAACAGTTGTAGGTAGTGTGCCACCACCTTTTCCGTAAGTCATAGCGACTCCTATAAGTTCGTTAAGTAATCTGCATACAAAAAAATGAGGTTAAGTCACATTATGTGACTCACCCTCATTTCGTATACCCTGTATTTTATCAGTCATAAGCATAATTGTCAATAGTTTTGGTTGACGTTTTATGGGTCTGTCACCTACACTGGAATAAACATAAGGGGGGTGAATTGGATAAGTTAGCGATTAGGCGCATTCGTGTTGCTGTGCTTACTGCTGTAGCGGCCATAACGTACGTTGGCGGTGCTATTTCACTATCACCGCTTCTGGCGCAATATTTGCCGGTCGCGTCGCAGGATTTAGCTGCATCAGTTTCTCAGACGCAGGCAACGGCCGCTCCCCCACCTGAAATTACCGAAAATCCAGAAGAAGCCCTCAAAAAAGCCGAAGCTCAAGCTCAGGCAGAGCAAAAAAAGCGTGCGGCCCAGCGACAAGTTGTCTCGGTACGACAAAATCCTTTCGCGGGGGCTAGGCTCTTTGTAGACCCAAATTCTCCGGCACGTCGACAAGTAAATACTTGGCAAAGCACTCGACCTGGCGATGCGGCCCTGATATCAAAAATTGCCAATAACTCGGTTGGAATATGGTTGGGGGGCTGGTATGGAGATGTCGGCTCAGCTACGAGGCAGTGGCTTGGCCAGATGCAGTCACAAGGCGCTCTTCCAGTATTTATTCTCTATAACATCCCTATTCGTGACTGCGGTAGCTATTCTGCGGGCGGAGCTACGAGTGCTTCGGCCTATCAAACCTGGGTGCGGTCTATTGCGAGTGCTAGTAGCGGTAAAAAAGCTGTGTTTATCCTGGAGCCAGATGCGTTAGCTGGGTGGGATTGCCTCACCTCGGCACAACGTCAGGAGCGTAGCGACGTATTGCGTACGGCAATCGACATACTGTCTGCCGACATAAATCATTATGTGTACCTTGATGCCGGTAATGCGCGTTGGCATAGTGCTGATGTTATGGCCGGTCGCATACGCCAAATTGGCACACAGGGGTTGCAGGGTGTTTCACTCAACATTTCAAATTTCTTGACTACCGCAGAGTCGCAGATTTATGGGAATAAAATTAGTCAACAAACAGGCGGATTGCACGTGGTGATAGATACAAGCCGGAACGGCCAAGGCCCAGCGCCAGATCTAGCCTGGTGTAACCCTGAAGGTAGAGGTTTAGGATTGCCACCGAGTGCTCAAGGAGGCAATCCGGTTGATGCCTATCTTTGGCTGAAATATCCGGGTGAGTCTGACGGGTCCTGTAATGGCGCGCCAACTAGCGGCGAGTGGTGGGCCGACTATGCACTAGGGCTTGCCCAGCGAGCCGCTTTTTAGCGTCCCTGAGGATAAGTTTCTATGAGGGCTTCTTCGTACGTTGCAGTATGTACGCCGGTTTCTTTTACGGCTTTTAGGTGATTCTCGAGAGCTTTGGTATCGACCGAATATACCCCACCATCTTCTACTTGGTGATACACCAGCACGAGCCAGAGGTTGTTGTCGCGCGCGAACTCTGCCCATTCACGGATCTGCTCAGGAGTAGTATCTACTTCCACGTTTTGCACGCGTACCGTGTAGCGGTCATACCCTGGTGCGTTAAAGCCGGTGTCGGTTGTACGGTGGCTTTGATAGCATCGTTTGACGGCTGTATTCACTTCTTCGTTATAGCGTCCAAATGGTGCGGCAAAGTTATTGGTGCCGCCGAATTTGTAGTTCAGAACAGCTCGACTACCGGCAACTTCGCGGGCCAGATCTTGATCTTGCAGAGCTTCATGATCGGCGTGGGAGTATGAGTGAGAGCCAATATCGTGGCCTAGTTTTTGCAGTTGGCGGATTTGCTCCGGTGACATATACGCTTCGTTGCGGTCGTAATCGGCAACAATAAACTGGGTGGTGTTAATATCGTACTTTTCAAACAGCGGCAGGCCTTGCTGGTAAATTGATTCCCAGCCATCATCAAAAGTAAAGCTGACAATTCCGCGTGAGAAGCCTGGTGTAGTGTATCGGCTAATCGAATAGTCCTTCGTTTCTAGCCAGCCATTATCATCGAGAATTACGCTAAAGCGCACGGCCACTACGTTATTTGGCACAATAATCTCTGTAGCCTGTTGTCGCCAATCTTCAGACGCGCTGAGTCGTGATAGGGTGACGTATTTTGTTGAGCCGTCACGAAAAGTGTAGGTTACGTTGCTCGTAACGGCTACATTGGTGCGATAATCACTCGCAAAACGCAGGCTTTCACCTGGCTGTACGGCTATTTCTTGGGTGCGCCACTTAGCGTCACCTTCCACAAAATCACGCATTGTTACGGCAAGAATAGATCCGTTCTTTACTTCAAGCTTTGCTGTATTTGTGCCGTAGTTGTCGGCCTGCCAACTACTTGAGCCAGCTGTGTCGGTCGAAGTCGGATATGGGTTAAGTTGAATCGTCTGTAAGTTACGCGAGTTAGCAATAAGGCTACTGCGAGAATTGAGTGTGGTAATGAGCGGGTCTTGAAGCGGGTCCCCATAAGTCGGAACATCTAAATCGCCGCCAAAACACATCGTATTTGTAGCCAGTTCCGCGTTGGTTTTCTCGTCGGGGGCTACGGCTTTTCCAATAGCGAATAATGGCAGAAGATGCCATAGGAGAAAGCCCGCCGCTAGTATGTAGAGAAAGATATTCGTCGGTTTTTTATTCATAACTTAGACCTCAGCTACCTTATAGCGTCGGTTTGCAGTCGACCAGCCAATCTGGCGGTCACGGAAGCGACGAAAAACGATAACCTCAAAGAAAGCCTTTACGTAGATCGCCATGTTGGTAATCCGCAAAAGATAAAACAGTGGAAAAGCACTGATGATATCAAGCCGACGATGAACTACGCAGGCCATAAGCGTCATGGCAAAAAATATGCCGACATCTAGGAGAAAAGTTTGTGCGATCACGTGCACTCCTCGCCCACTCAGCAATAATATTGGCAGCAGTACTAGTAAGTTAAAGTAATAAGCAAACATTTCGAGGATCTGATAGCCTAAATAGCCATCAATCTTCTGCCACTTGCGACCGATTTTATAACTCAAGACGCCTTGCCAGAAGCCCCGATACCAGCGAGTAATTTGCTTGACGTAGTCTGCATAGTCTTTCGGGTCCTGCGTGAGTGTGCGGGCTTGCGAAATAAATCCAATGCGGCCTAGTTTTTTGCGGTGAATTTGTATAGTAATATCAAAATCTTCAGTAAAGTTATGAGTTTCGAAATCTAGGTCTTTGAGAATATCCGTTCGGAAACAGCTGGTTGGACCAGGGATAACTGGAATCACGCCTAGCATATGTTGAATGCGGCGCATGATTTCTTGACCGAAGCTATATTCATAGGCCCGGTATTTTGATATCCAACCACCATACATCGATTTTACATAGCCAGTAGCGGCAACATATTTTACAGGGTCTAGTTCTTTTTTGAGGATGCTAAAGTACTTGCCTTCAAAGGCTGAGTCAGCATCTGCAATGTGTAGCCAGGTATAGCGGCTTTTTATACGAAAAGCACGGATTGCTTTCTTAATGGCAACTGCTTTACCAGAACGTCGCACAGAGATTACGTGGCTCTTTCCGAGGATTGCTTCGGCAAGCTCTGCAGTTTTGTCTGAAGAGTTATCGCTCACAACATAAATGTGTGCAGTAGACAGCCCAGCGGCAATGGCAGAGTGAATGGTTTTTTCAATAACAAGTTCCTCATTATGCCCGGGGATAATGAGTGCGAGTTGATGCTTCTTGTAGGTAAAATGTTTTTTCATAACAAATATCTGAAATGTCAACAGAATATGCAATAATAGCATAAATTACTGCAATAGTCAATAGTTCTCTTCTGTTAAAAATACTTGTGCTTGCGGTATAATAACTGCATGAATACGCCTAGTCCGCATAAGGGTTTTACTCTCATTGAACAGCTGGTCGCGGCAACTGTAATGCTTGTGGTTTTTATAGCTGTTACCCAGGCGTTTATTGGGATAGGAATTGTAAATAGTCGCTCTGATGCGCAAACCGAAGCTGTTGAGCTTATGCAGCAGAAGCTTGAAGTGGTGCGTAATACGCCGTTTAATAATCTCGCTGTCGGTACAACAGATTTCTCGGCTGAGATGGATGCATTTGCCTCTCTTAAGACCCCACGCACTGCAACTGTTACCGTAACGGAAGTTGTGCCAAGTGCTCTGAAGCGCGTAGATATCTCGCTCAGCTATACTCAATCTGGTAAAACACGGTCAGTTGGTACGAGTACCTTGGTTGGACTCAGGGGTATCAACCGGTGAAGAATAGCTACAGATCTGGACTTTCTCTAGTAGAGCTACTGGTAAGTATTGCTATTGCATCTATATTAGTACTTATCACGCTCCAGGTTATAAGCCGCAGTTACGTGAATTGGCGCCGTGAGAGCACTAAAACCCAGTTGCAGACCAATACAAAAACCGCCGTAGAGACTGTTGCGCAAGTGATCCGATCTGCAAAATCAGTCGAATCACAAAATTCACAACCTGACTCGAATGCGCCCGATAGTCAAAATCCATACTCCTGGACCAGCGCAACTGGTTCTGGCGCTACATTAATTTTGGCTGTGCCTGCCCGAGACGCAAATGGTAACATTATTTTTATTGATGAAACACATACCAGCTTGTATACCGATAATGTGATTTTTTACTTGGAGCCGTCATCGGATATTCTTTACCGGCGCACAATAGCGAACACTTCCGCACCAAATAATGCCGCCACGACCACGTGTCCACCCGAGCGGTCTACCCCCACTTGCCCACCAGACTCTAAGGTTGTTGCAGATATCGCGAATCTTACTACCACCTATCTCGATGCGGCCGGTGATGTTGTCGCCTCGCCGAGCGGGACAGAAGCCGTGAAGTATGAATTGTCTCAGACGCGAGCTATTGGCTCTCAAGCATTTCAGTCAAGTTACGGTACGACAGCCACATTGAGGAACAAATAATGAATCGTCATTATCTTCAAGCTACAAAACGTCACGAGCGCAAGGGATTTACATTGCTCATTACGCTCGTAATGGGGGTAAGTTTCCTGGTTATAGGACTGGCAATTTATCGCTCTTCACTTGCCAACTATACGAATGTACGCCGTGATTACAATTCTCTCAACGCACTAGCCGCCGCTGAGGCGGGAGTTGATGCAGCGATTACTAGCTTAAATGCGAATGCAGCTTACTTGGGTACTTCAGCTACTTGCCCGCTCAACGATACACCATCCGGAGGCACAGAGCTCTATAATGACTCAGTCAAAGGTCGAGCTGTATATGATAGCTGTATCGAACCGGGATCAATCGCAAATGAAAAAATCCTCTGGGCTAAGGGGAGAATTTATCGGCCACAATCAAGTGCAACACCAACCTCCACCCGAACTGTCAAAATTACATTAATTGGCTCAACTATACCTGGCGCAAACTATTCAGTACAGACGGGCCCAGGTGGCTTGATTATGTCGAATAGCGCTCAGATTGCAAACGGTGCGGTGTATGTTGGCGGTAGGCTTACAATGTCAAATACAGCTCAAATCGGATCGGCCGCAAATACGGTAGAGACCCAGGTGGCAAATTATGTTTGCCCAGCACCGGCAACAAGTGCGTATCCTAGCCTATGCACAACCGGCCAGCCAATTACAATTACCAATCAAGCGCGTATTTATGGCAATGTCTATGCTAATGGTCAAACTAACGGCAGCGGTATGTCTAATGGTGGCCTGGTGGCCAGTTCGGGTGTGACGGCGCCGACTCTACCGGATTATGATCGCGTTTCCCACAAAGCTGCAGTAGCCGCTAATCTTACTGGTGAGCAAGCTTCGTGCTGGGGTAATCAACAAATTTCTTGGCCAGCCAATGTAAAGATCACTGGTACGGTTAATCTCTCAAACAACTGTCAAATTACAGTGAACGGTCCGGTTTGGATTACTGGCAACCTCAATGTTTCAAACCGTTCAATTTTGCGCATTGCAGCTGGCGTTGTGAGCCAGCCAGTGATTATGATTGATGGGTCGAACGGGTTTAATCTTGCAAACCAAGGCACAATCGCAGCTAACGCTGCAGGTGTTGGCCCGAGAATTATCACCTTTTGGGCTAACGCAGCTTGTAGCCCGGACTGTGCCAACCTAGTTGGCACATCACTCGCTAATTCGCAGAATCAAGCGACTATCAATATTAGCAATCAGGGCCTTGGGGCTCCAGCCGAGATGTATGCTCGATGGTCGAAGGTACAAATATCAAATGGTGGTACTGTCGGTAAAATACTTGGACAAACAATTCAGTTTTCAAATACCGGTTCAATTAGCTTTGGCCTAGGAGTGAATAGTACCCCGGGCACCACCGTATGGAATGTTCAATATTACGAACGGCAGTAATTCTTATAGCTGTTCTGAGGTGGCAGTGAGTCGCTGGATTGTTTCCTTCACTCCCAGTACAGCGATGGTTTCAAATAGCCCTGGGGCGGCGGTTTTGCCGGTAATCGCGCAGCGGATCACGTAAAAGAGCTGACCGGCCTTGACGCCTAACTCTTGCCCAACATCACGTAATAGCGTTTCAAGCGAGGCTTCATCGAGCTTCTGGGACGAAGCTTGGAGGGCTGTTATTGTTGCTGTAAGTAGCCTTTTTGCCTCTGATGAATCTGCCTTTTTATGAATCAGATTGCGAATTTCAGTAAAGTTCTGAGGGGAAACAAAGAAAAACTCAACAAGTTCAGGCAATTCTGCAAAAGCCTTAATGCGGTCTCGTTCCAGGAGCACTGCAGCTCGTGCCTGCTGATCGGTTGGTAGATTGGCTTTTTGCAGCTCAGTAAATGCTCGGGTTACATACTCATCCTCAGAGAGCTGTTCACGAATAAATATACCATTCATCCAATTAAGACGCTCCAGATCGAATTTAGCCGGGCTTTTTTGAATGCGCTCTAGGCTAAAAGCGTTAGTGAGCTCACTCATTGAAAAGATTTCTTGCTCTGTGCCGTCATTCCAGCCTAAGAGTGCAAGAAAATTCAGCAAAGCTTCGGGGAGGTATCCCTTTTCGCGATATTGAAGTGCATCGGTGTCACCATGGCGCTTAGAGAGTTTTGCGCCATCGGCGCCAAGAATTACTGGCAAATGCGCCCAAATCGGTCGGTCAAAGCCCAAGGCGTCGTAGAGTATGGCGTGCTTCGGTGTTGAACTGATAAATTCATCGCCACGCAGAATATGCGTGATGCGCATTTCATGATCATCAATAATATTCGCAAAATTATAGGTTGGAAAACCATCCGCCTTAATCAAGATAAAATCATCAAGCGTATCCCAGTCTACGCGAAAAGAGCCGCGAACTGCATCTTCCCAATCTACGGAGCTAACGCCAAGTTTCTCTTGAACGGCTGCGACATCCAGTCGTATTGGATTGCCGGCTGTTTGCTCTGTCTCATTTGGTTCCAGCTTACGTCGATAAACAAACGGCTTCTTGGCATCAATCGCGGCTTGACGCTTTTTCTGAAAATCTTCGGGGCTTATTTGGCTATAATACGCTAGATCACTGTCGATGAGTTTTTGTACGTATTTTTCATAATGTGGGAGCCGCTGGCTCTGGATGTATGGCCCAACCTCACCGGCGTGCTCGCCTTCCCAGTAGCCTTCGTCCGGTGTCAGACCAAGCCAAGATAGGACCTCGGTAATCTGATCTACTCCCTCTTCAACGAACCGCTCTCTGTCTGTATCTTCAAGACGTAAAATAAACTGGCCACCATGTTTCTTGGCAAAAAGATAATTGAATAGTGCGGTACGAACGCCCCCGATATGGAGAAAACCCGTTGGAGACGGTGCAAAGCGTACGCGTACCGGTTTATCTGAGTTCATATTTCTAGTATATCAGATGAGTATTAGTGTTCGTGAGATTGTATCCACTCGCGAACCGCAGGAACGGTTTTAAGGGGCTGGATTTTTGGCCAGTGTGCTTCTATGGTGAGCTCCGGACCGACAAGTACCGCCGAACGAATGATACCCATAAACTTACGACCATACATTGAACGTTCCCCCCAAGCGCCATAAGCCTCAATCATGTCTTTCTCAGGGTTAGAAAGCACTGGAAATGGGAGATTATATTTTTCTGCGAATTTTTTGTGACTATCTACGGAGTCTGCAGAAACGCCCAATACTTCGACTCCATCAGTGCGTAAATCCTCAATGCTATCACGTAAGGAGCAAGCCTGAGTTGTACATCCTGGCGTATCGTCTTTTGGATAAAAGTAGATGAGGGTGTGTTTGCCCTTTAGGTCTTGCAGGCTGTAGGTTTTGCCATTTTGATCTTGTAGTGAAAAATCTGGTGCTTTTGAGTCTATCTCCATCCTTTTCTCCTTTCTATACTCTTGGTTTAAAGTAGCGCTCCCAATGATCGTAGAGCTTTGCTGTAGCGATAATATCGAGCGCGTTATATTGAGCGATTTCTAGGTATTTACCATCTAGGTAGGCCTGCCCAACTTTATCTCCAGCCATTTCGTCGGTTTTTGGTGTATCGATACTAAAAGCTCTACACCAGCGGTGAAGCGATCCACGATACATGGCGAGGCCGTTAAAGCTCAAGAGCTCAGCTAGGTCATAGTGTGTGGCTGTTGGGGCGCCCAGATTGTTGTAACGATTTGAAGTGAGGTCGCGAGTTGGTCGAATACCGTGGATAGCCGAGCGGATCATTAGGTATGGTACATCGCTGCGTCGGCCAAAGAAGCTAATAAATTCATCATGCACTTCAGCGAGCGCCCAAAACTTTGTCAGCATCTCTGGCTCGGTCATCGCAACGTATTTTATATTGTCTATCTCGGTGTCTTCAGGTTTGGTTTCACCTGCATCATAGTAGACGGCACCCTTTCCGTCGTCTGGATTATATACACCAATGGCAATAACTTTTCCGGTAAGTGGCGAGAACACTAGTTTGCGCTTCAACTCTTCAAATTCGGAGTCATACTTTTTTTGATCGACCTTCGGGTCCGGCAGGCTCTTCATAAGATCTTGTTGTGTGAGCGCGTCCATCGCATCAAAATCTTCACCTACCATCTCTATATCAAAGACAAGTTTTTTCTTGTTCATCGGTAATACACCTCGTTATAGCGCACCAGGCGCAAGTAGTTTATATCGGCATCGTACGCATACTGCGTTACACTGCAGTTTAACACATCATCGGTCTCGTTAAGTTCTAAAAGCTGGGCCTCCGAGAGCTTTTCGAGGATTTTTCGCGCCATTTGCACAACATCAGCATGGGTTACAACTAAGATTCGTTTACCCACTTGATGCCTGTAGAGCGAATGCAAAAAACTATGTAGTCGGTCTCCCATATCTGGATATGATTCGCCACCAAGAGGTCGATAATAATACCCACCTTCTAGCTTGAGACGTGCAGCCTCCACAGGATAATGTTTTTCAATCCCGTAGCTCGTCATTTGACCAAACACGCCAAACTCGCGTTCGCGGATACGGTCTTCAATTTGGAACGGAATGTGGTAGCCAATACTGTCCTGAATTCCTAAAAAGGTATCCCGCGTCCTGAGGGCCGGACTCACATAGGCTTTGTCAATTTTGCGGTAGTGCTGCGCTAGAGCTCGGCCAGTATGCTGAGCTTGTTCGTGCCCAATTTTAGTAAGCGGTACATCGGCATCGCGGATTTGATCCAACAGTACTCTGCTGGTTTCGTGGCGAGCTTTAGCGATAGCTAAACGTACGTTAAGTTCGGAGAGTCCGTGCCGAATAAAAATCAACTCAGCTGGGAATCCGCCCTTTCCTTCAGTGAAACCTGTCATGCTTCTATTGTAGCAAGAAACCTGTAGTACGTCTCATACCAAAAATGCCACTCTTTCGAATGACATTTTTGGTATTCAACTTTCGATTACAAAAGTGCTAGTTGCGTGGGGCCATTGGGCGAGCTTCGTTTACAACGATGCGTCGTCCGTCCATTTCTGAGCCGTCGAGCTGCTTGACTGCTGATTGAGCTTCTTCTTCAGAGCTCATTTCAACAAAACCAAAACCCTTCGAACGTTGGGTGTCGCGGTCAAAAATTACCTTTGCGCTTACTACTGTGCCCACTGCTGAAAAAGCTTCGGAAAGTTCTTCGTCAGTGGTTGAATATGGGAGTGACCCCACAAATAGCTTAGTTGCCATATATCTCCTACTTACTACCTACTGGTAGTCCCGTTACTACTCTACCTCTGGAATAAGAGCCGCGTCGCCTGAAGTTCGGGCATTTTCAAGCTTTGCGGTCGACAGTTCCGTTTCCGGTACTGCTTCTAGATACTCCTATTATACTGCTTTTCGTAAATAAAGCGAACAATATGGGCAATGTCTAGTTTTTAGCGCATAAAACTGTTAGTATACTCCTTATGATTGATGCGATTTCGCATGCCATTGCACAACTCGGATACGTTGGTATTTTTCTCATAATGTTTATTGAGACGATTTTTCCACCTATTCCGTCCGAACTCGTCCTTCCCTTTGCCGGGTATGCTGCTTATCGGGGAGAGTTAAGCGTGATTGGCGTCGTATTCGCGGGTACGATGGGGTCACTTTCTGGCGCGGCTGTCTTTTATGTTCTAGGAAGAAGCCTAAAGGAGCATAAATTGCAGGCCCTTGTAGCACGACACGGTAAATGGCTGGGTTTAAAAGAAAAAGACGTTGCAAAATCTCAAAAATGGTTCGAAAAACACGGATTAGTTGCAGTGTTTTTTGCTCGCCTGCTACCTGGTATGCGCTCACTCATCTCAGTTCCGGCTGGTCTGCATCGCATAAAACCACTTCCCTTTTTCCTTTTGTCGTTTTTGGGCTCAGCGGCCTGGACGCTTATTTTGGTACTCGGCGGCTACCTACTGGGTGATCAGTATTATCTTATCGCTAATCAGGTGAAACCACTCTCCTACCTTGTACTCGGCGGGCTTATTTGCGCCATTCTATACTTTTTGTGGCGCAGACTTGGCAACTACACCAAAAAAGAGCTCTAGCATAAAAAGACACCCATAGCGAGTGTCTTTTTATAGTATTTTCTAGAGATTATGTGCGCTTGATAGCTTCTTCGCTAACTTCGATCTCTAAGCCCTTAGACTCGCGGAAGATGATGTTCAGGAAGAATGCCAAAACAACTCCTTGCAGCCAACCAATGACGAACGCAATGGCCGGAAAGATAATCACTGCAAAACCTGCAACCGCTGCGCTGATACCGAATGCCTGCAAAAAGCCAGTGTTCTCTGAGAACACTCGTGCGGCTGAGCCAATTGTGATAAATAGACCAACCACAAAACCGATAATGGCCTGGTAGAATCCGATCACTTTTGCGGTTGAGCCAACATTAAAGCGATGAATAGTAACTTTTTTCATACGGATCTCCTAATTATTACTTACATGAGCTTTATTTTTCCACATTATGCTCAGGGTAATAGGATCGTGTAAAGCTTAGGAGGTTTATTTCGTGTGTCGAGATTTACGTTGAGCTACGCGATCATATTGTCTCTTGGCTGTATTTTGCGCTTTATCTAAGAGTCCTTGTGCCCAAATAAATTCTCTAGCGAGGATTGCTAACCCAGCAATAATAACGACAATCCCTGGCCCTGGCAGCACAAGCATAGCCAGACCAATAAGAACAAGCGTGGAGCCGACAACAATAATAATCGTACGCCAAGCATGACGCAGCACAACCCGCAATGTCTTATCTCCTTATAACTTTAGACTAGCGGATTTTACTGAAAACTAACAGTGAAGAATCTCACAAAAAGTGAGAGGCACTAGTTTACGAACGTAAGCGCGTGGCCAGCTTGTCCGGCGCGACCAGTACGGCCAATACGGTGAATGTAATCATCGTACGTCTGCGGAGTATCGTAGTTTACAACCAAATTCACATTTGGGATATCCAGTCCGCGGGCTGCGACGTCGGTTGCAACGAGAATATGCACGCGACCATCTTTGAAGGCTTTCAGACTACGCTGACGCTGTGGCTGTGATTTATTGCCGTGGATAGCTTCGGCGCGTTTACCAGAACGAGACAAGGTGTCTGCAAGGCGCTGGACGCCAAACTTTGTTTCGCCAAAAATGAGGATTCGCTCAAATTCTGGGCTATCAAGGATTTCGTTAAGCTTGGCAAACTTATCTTCTTTTGAATCATAGTTCACCACATTCTGCTCGACGTGCTCGCTGGTTTCTTGAGTGCGGACTGAAACAGTCACAGGATCAATCAAGAGGCCGTCAAGGAGTCGTGAAATTTCAGGAGTAATGGTTGCGGAGAAACATAGCGACTGACGTTTTTCAGGGAGATACGACATGATTGCCTTAAGATCTGGCATAAAACCCATATCTAGCATACGATCTGCTTCATCGAGCACAAAGAAATTAACGTGTGAGAGTTTGAGGGCCTTTTGATCCAAGAGGTCCTTGAGGCGACCTGGCGTGCCGATAATAAGATGAGGATGTCGTGCCAACTGTTGAATTTGCGGACGGATATTCATCCCACCAACGCAAACAGTCGAATATAGCTTCATGCCACGGGCAAAGGTGCGGAACTCGTCATCGATCTGCGTCGCGAGTTCACGCGTTGGAGCAATGATGAGGGCGGACTGCTTATGTTCGTCGGTCTTTAAGCGGTGAATAATTGGCAAAAGAAAGGCGGCAGTTTTACCAGTACCTGTATTGGCGAGACCAATTACGTCTTTGCCTTCGATAGCGGCGTGAATGGACTGATCTTGAATCGCAGTCGGTACGGTGTAGCCCTTCTCATCGAGGTTGCGCTGGAGGTCTTTAACAAAACCAAAATCTGCAAACGTATGCTTTGATTCATATGGAGTTTGCTCGGCTGGCTTGGTGGCAGCGTTTACAAACTTTGTTGGGTCAATAAACTGCTTACCATTTTTTGATGATTTACGTTTGCCACTGCCATAGCGTGGTTTATGACTACTGTGTGGTCGGCCAGGTCGTGATGAATAGCTACGACGTGGGCCGCCTGGGCGACGAAATGATGATTGTTGCAAAAGAAAAGAGCCTTTCTGTAGTTTATCTCGCTTTGGAACAGCGAGGCAGCGGCGCTAAAGGCGCGGTGAAAATTACACGAAAGACCCGATATTCTTTAAGAGAGCTAGTTGTTAAGTAGGACTATTGTAACACAAATGCTAAAACTCTGCAACCATATCTATTACTCAGTGCGCAGTGCTTCGATTGGATCAAGCTTAGCTGCCTTACGTGATGGCAGCCAGCCGGCAACGATTGATACCAGCATCAGTAGAATTACCAGAATTGCAACTTCTATCGGCTTAAAGATGAGCAAGTTACTATCGCCCAGCTCAAGCTGCTTGGTGATAGCCGGATTAATGGCGCTGCCCAAAAGTACAGCAATCACTGAACCGATCATGCCGCCCAGAAAACCAATCCAAGCTGCTTCAAAGCGGAACAATCGCCCAATGTCACGCTTACGCATACCGAGAGCCTTCATGAGGCCGATCTCGCGGGTGCGCTGCAATACAGAGATATACATCGTATTAATAATGCCAAACACCGAAGCGATAATGGCAATAGCGCCAAAACCAGCGACAATCCCCTGCAGGACACCAATAATGTTTGTCAGGAATTCTTGAGTCTCTTTTACACTTTGAGCCTGGAAGCCAAGGTCTTTAATTCGTTGTTGAGTGGCGGTTAGCGTACCTTCATTCTCGCCGTCAGTCACCTTTACAAAGATAAAGTTATATTTTCGGAAATCCGGTGTGCCTTGATTTGAAATGTCGTTAAGGCGACGGGCTTCATCGGCAGGTATATAGAGATACAACTCTGTCCCGGGCTGACTCGTAGTCGGTTTTTTTGACACTGCCGTTACGGTAAATTCCTCTAGAACAATGTTGTCTTCGGCCAGTTTAGCAAGGCTTTCAGGGTTCTGTGCGGCAGCACCCTGAGCTGCCTGGGCTTGGAGCTGGGCTGGAGTAACCGCTTTCGGTACAGCAAAAGTAACCTTTTTACCAATTGCTGCTTCAGCGTTTTCAAATCCAAGTGCCGTAACATAACCTTCCGGTAGAATTACGTTAGTACTAGTAAATGGATCAGTAATCTCGCCTGCCAATAGTTCTGTTTTTTGGAACGGATTATAGGCGGCTGCAGTGCCAACATATTTCTTCTGCCCTTCGCGCGTAATATAGCGTAAGTTTACAGAGATGTCTTCACGTACCGCCTCAACACCTTCAGTAGCTTTTATTTTAGCAATATCTTCTTCGCTGATGCGCTTCACCTGAGTAGTGGCTCCTGCGTTTGTAGTAGAGGCGCCAAAGCTCGGATCGAATTCCTGTGGCTTAGATGTGTCAGCCCGACCAAAAATATTCTCATCCGCTGCCACAATGAGTTCTGCAGGGTCGAAATTTTCAGATATAACTTTATTCACGAAGGCTGTTGCGCCATTACTGGCAGCAAGAGTGAGTGTGAGTGCAAAAGTTCCAACCGCGATAGCTAATGCTGTGAGCACGGTACGGCCCTTAGCGCTTTTGAGACTGCGTCCAGAGCGACGTATCAAATCTTGTAAAATCATTTTCGCGCTCCTTTTTTGCCTTGAGACTTGGCTTTTTCTTTTAGTTTAGACATACCCGCCACTTCTTGAATTTCACCGTCTTTCATGCGAATTTGCAGCTGACATTTTTCGGCAAGTTCTGGGTCGTGAGTCACAATAACCAGTGTGCAACCGAGTTTTTTATTGAGGTCAAAAAGCAACTTAATGATCACATCACCAGTTGAGCTGTCCAGGTTGCCTGTTGGTTCATCTGCAAAAATTAACTTAGGCTTATTTACAATCGCGCGTGCAATCGCGAGGCGTTGCTTCTGCCCACCAGAAAGATTAGCAGCCAGGTTATCTACTTTGTCTTCAAGACCAACTGCTTTTAAGGCCTCGAGTACATGCTTGCGACGATCACGACGTCCGACCCGAGCAATTTCGAGCGGTAACATAACGTTTTGGTAACATGTTTGGTTAGCCTCAATAAAGAACGCCTGGAAAATAAAGCTCATCTCAGTGGCGCGAAACTTATCGATTTCACGAGCCCTCATATCGTGGAGACTTTTACCATTCACGATTACCTCCCCACTTGTAGCGTGATCGAGACCACTCACCACATGCATGAGCGTTGATTTACCGGAGCCAGACTTGCCGATTACAGCTGCTGTAGCGCCATCGGGGATTTCTAAGTTTACTTTATAGAGGGCGGTGAATAAATTTTCTCCCTTACCATAGGTTTTAGTTACGTCGTTTACTTGAATCATATGCCTCCAGTATATCAGATTGGCTGTGTTGTGCTGCTGCTAAAAAGTAGCTTAGAAATGTTTTGTGAGTAGTTTTGCGTAATGCCGTGTGGAGCACGCACTTTTTTAATAGTTGTTTGCGGCTTCATTCGCGCGAGTTGATGTACGCGCTTACCAATAACAAGATGGTCTAACGAGCCATACAGGATAGCTATGGGAATTTCAGTATCAATTTTCTGTATATCAGCATGAATCGATTGGTTTTGCACAGTGTGTCGCAAAGAACTCATAATTGGGTGCCAGGTTTGCCCATTAATTACATTCTTACCGATTAAGCGGGGCATGTGTTTTTGAACTTTTTCTAGAGCTTTGAGTGATTGAGCCTTGGGAAGCCGTCTGATATAGGTATATGCTCTACGATATGTAGTATCAATCAGTCTACGTGCCCCAGCCGTTCTGGTGGCGTATACCGGCGGGGCAATCAGCATTGCAGAACTTACAAGCTCTGGATATTTTGCTGCAAGCTTTGCGGTTATGAGGGCGCCAATAGAAAAACCGACAAACGCGCTCCTTGCGTTTAGTCCTCGTGCTCGTAGGGTGTGCGCAATGCTGTCGGCGTGCAGTTCGGTTGTATACGCAACATCGTCTGGCTTAGGGCTTTTTCCGTGCCCTAACAAATCAATTGTTACTACTCGATAGTCTTGGCTCAAAAGCCGTATGGTGTGCCGCCAAATCGTCGAATTTGTAGCAATGCCGTGCAATAGAACCACTTGTGGCTTATCTGGATCGCCATACACTTTTGTAGACAAGAGATAGGTACTTTGCTGGTTCTTCATCCTTTATAGACTAAATCTTTTGACTGAAAATTTTCTGAGAACCGTGCATGTATTATCTAAGGTGCATGAGCCCGTCGTTAGTATATTTTGGGTATAAATCGATACGTCTTCTTTTGATAGGTGGCGTACGTACGGTAGTGCGCAGCAAGCAATCGTTCTTCATAGCGTGATTTGAAGATGAGCAAAATTATGAGCGTCACATAGACGCCAAGACGTATATAGGTAAAGTCCTGCACTAGCATTGCTAGACCCAATAGGGCTAAAGCTAAATACATCGGATGCCGAATATATTTGTAAGGACCATTCGTACTCAACTCTGCACCACGGGCAACCTCGGGCATAACTGTAAGTGTAGGCTTTGTCATGGCAAGCATTGCAGCAAGTCCCAGGAGTATAGCCAATGCAGCGATAATAAAACTCAATACCCCGGGCTGTTGACTAGCCGTGAGCACCAATATGCCAAGCAAGCTCAGTTGTCCAAAAACGTACAATCCACCTTTTTTCATAGGTTTAGTATACCTCAGGCCGACGGCATGTGAGCAGCAGAAATTAACGCGTTCTTCTGCTCACGACTTAACCTTTTTATGGAATACTCTGCTTTTAAGGCATCTGAACGAGAACCATGCCGTTTCGCAAAAACTAGAGCTACCGGTCTTCGTGCGCGCGTATATTTTGCGCCACTTGGTGAT
>CAZYFT010000010.1:0-20778 GCA_964646575.1 uncultured Candidatus Saccharibacteria bacterium
ACCTCAATTACGACTGGGAGAATGATTGGGTTCCGTTTGGTTACCTTAAATAGGTAGTTCGCAACATCATCACGCATTCGTGTCTTAATGATCAGGCTCGAAGCCGGAGTTGAAATATCGCGCTTATCAAAGATGGTCTGCACAATCTGGCGACTCTTTTGAACAAGCTCAACATTATCCTTCATATATATGAATCCACGAGAGATGATATCTGGGCTGGTCTTAAGCTTGCCGGTCTTTTTATCAACCGTAGCAATAATCATGAATACACCGTCGGCGCTCATTGCCAAGCGATCCTTCAGAACAATTTCTTGCACATCGCCAATACCAGCGCCGTCAATAAGCACTACTCCAGCGGTTACTTTCGGACCTTCTTTAATACCCGACTCATCTGCGATTAGCACCTGCCCATTCTCTACTACAAACAAGTTCTCGTCCGGAATACCTTCGGTTTTTGCAATCGCTGCGTTGTGGAACATGTGATGCATCTCGCCGTGGATTGGCAGATAGTATTTTGGTCGCACAAGCTGAATCATTTCCTTAATTTCATCTACCGTGGCGTGTCCGCCAGTGTGCATCTTGCCGAGGTTATCGAAAGCGGCTGTAGCAGGCTGGTACACGTAGGCGCCCCAACGGAACAAGTTATCAACCATGCCCCAAACTGATTTTTCGTTACCTGGAATAATCGAGGCCGAAAGCACCACAACATCATTTGGCTTA
Organism: uncultured Candidatus Saccharibacteria bacterium; assembly: GCA_964646575.1. Lineage (GTDB taxonomy): Bacteria > Patescibacteriota > Saccharimonadia > CAILAD01. The sequence goes on from CAZYFT010000010.1 coordinate 721, forward strand.
AGCTTTACGTCGCGGTGTTCACCTGTACCCATGCGCTGCAAGGCTGAGAAATTCTCACCCTGCGATCCGGTTGAGAGCACTACAATTTGCCCATCGTCATACTTGCTAACCTCGTTAGCTTTAATAAGCAAACCAGCTGGCACTTTTACGTACCCTAGCTTTACTGCCAGCTCGAGGTTATTTTGCATACTACGACCAACTACAGCGAGTTTACGCTTCGACTTAGCAACTGCATTAATCACAATTTGCATACGAGTGATCTGACTACCAAAGGCGGCGATCACTACGCGCTTGTTATAGTTACGAATGAAAATTTCATCAAGGGTCTCAACAATTTCCATTTCCGGTGTCGAGCGACCAGGAGTCTCGCAGCTCGTGGAGTCACACATCAACATGAGTACACCCTCGTCACCAAGTTCCTTCAGACGCTGCTTGTCAGCAGTTTTACCATCGAGTGGATTATCTTCAAAGCGCCAGTCTCCGGTGTTTACGATTGTTCCAACCGGCGTACGAATAGCCAAAGAACATGCATCTGGAATGGAGTGTGTGGTGCGCAAAAATTCGACATTAAACACACCAAGCTGAATGCGATCATGTCGATCCTGATCGATGATGTGCAGCTCCGGCTTAAATGGAAGCTTATATTCTTCTAGCTTGCGCTCGATAAATTTAATGGTAAATTTAGCGGCATAAATTGGGGCTGGAATTTTTGGCAAAATAAATGGGATACCGCCAACATGATCTTCGTGAGCATGTGTAATGAGAATTCCACGAATCTTGTGCTTGCGCTCTTCAAGGTAGGTTACATCTGGCACCACCAGATCAATTCCTGGCTGGTCATCACCCGGAAAACTGAAGCCCATATCCATAATGATGATGTCGTCTTCATACTCGAGGGCCATAATGTTTCGACCAATTTCATTCAAGCCACCAAGTGGAATGATTTTGAGCTTGCCTGCATCGGCTTTGGAGACACCATTCACATCCATAGCTTTAATTTTTGGACGTAACCCCTGCCCACCAGCAGCATTAAAGCTACCGTGCACAAAAGTTTGCGGCCCCTTCGGCATACGCATACGCGGCGGACGACCAAGGCTCCCACGCTCACGGCGCTGGCCATTGCCATTATTGCGGCCGTTACCATTATTATTGTTGCCATTTCGGCGCTGATTGTTCTGTCCGCCTTGTCCGTTTTGGCTACGTCGCTGCTGTCTACCCTGGCTATTGCCCTGTGCAGGCTTTGGCCGCGGCGTGTTTTGACGAGCTCCTTGAGTTTGCGGTTTTAAGTTTTGAGATTTCAGATCGTCCGATGATAATGGACGACTCGTGAGTTCTTCTGACATGTGTGTTATTTTCCTTTCTTATAAACTGTTGGCATGTCTAAGCTCTTGTCCCGCCCAATGACAAAACCAGAGCTTAAACATGCGAATTATGGAATTTTTTTGAGAAGTTGCGGAATTTGGGCAAAATCTTCAAGCAAGGTTGTACGCATTGAGCTGTTATACAGCGCAGCGGCTGGATGATACAGCGGCAAAAACACCTGTTTTCGCGCTACTCCGGCATGAGTATATGTTCGATCTATAGCTACCCCATGAGCTTGGCTGATCTTAAGCTCCGGAAAAAACACGTTCATGGCGTGTCTTCCTAAAAAGATCACGAGCTTTGGATCGATAACTCCTATTTGCTCTAAAAGGTACGGTAGCGACGCTTGGATCTCATCCGGCTTGGGGTCTCGATTGTTGGGCGGTCGATACTTCAGGATGCTCGTGATGAATGCATCTTCTCGCTTCAGACCTACGCTTTCTAGCATTTCTACCAAAAATTTACCTGAAGCCCCAACAAACGGACGGCCTTCGCGATCCTCCTGTGCCCCGGGGGCTTCACCCACAAACATGATGTCTGCTTCTGGGTCACCCTCGCCGGGCACAGGGTTTATGCAATTTTTACATAGCTCGGTACATACTTCGCATGAGGCAATTCGCTGCGCAATTTGAGCAAGTTTTTTCTGCTTGTCTTCACGCACCGATTGGCTCATATTTTTACTACTCTTGCTGAGCAGCTTTCTTACTCAAATTATACCGCCCACGGTCATCTTTTTCGACCAGCTTGACGCGAATCGAGTCACCTTCGCTAATTTCATCAGATACGTCCTCAACTCGATGGTCGGCCAGCTGCGAAACGTGCACAAGACCTTCGCGACCTGGCATAAACTCAACAAAGGCTCCAAAGTCCATAATTTTCACTACTTTAGCGTCATAAATCTTACCAACCTCTGGTTCGGCAACAATTGATTCGATCCAATTTTTGGCGCGCTCGGCAGCCTTCACGTCGTCAGAGTAAATCATAATCAGACCATCATCTTCGATATCAATCTGCGCACCAGTTTCGCCAGTAATCTTCTGGATAGTCTCGCCACCCTTACCGATTACCTCTTTAATTTTATCTGGGTTAATCACCACCTTAGTAATGCGTGGCGCGAATTCAGAAAGTTCCGGACGAACTTCTGGCAAGATTTCGAGCATCTTGCCCATAATGTGAGCTCGACCCTCGCGAGCCTGCGCTAAAGCGGCGCGCATAATCTCGAGCGTAATGCCGGTAACTTTAATATCCATCTGGAGTGCTGTAATGCCCTCAGACGTACCAGCCACTTTAAAGTCCATATCGCCGGCAAAATCTTCCGCACCCTGAATATCAGACAAGATTACGTAACTATCTGGCTTACTTTTATCAATCATCAACCCCATAGCAATACCGGCAACGGGTCGCTTAAGCGGTACTCCTGCATCCATCAGTGAGAGCGTAGAACCACACACTGAAGCCATTGAGGTTGAGCCGTTAGAACTCAATATTTCCGAAACAACGCGAATTGCGTATGGAAACTCTTCAACTGCTGGCAAAATTGGCTCAAGTGCCCTTTCAGCTAAAGCTCCATGGCCAATCTCGCGGCGGCCGGTTGAACGCAGTGGACGCGCTTCGCCAGTAGAATACGGCGGGAAATTATAATGATGCATATAGCGCTTCGTTGTGTCCTCTTCCATCGTGTCGATAAGCTGCGCATAGCTAATTGGTGCCAATGTTGCTACCGAGAGAGCCTGAGTAGTGCCACGAGTAAAAATCGCACTTCCGTGAGCTCGAGGTAAAACACTCGTATCTCCAGAAATCGGCCGTACTTCAGTGGTCTTTCGCTTATCCGGACGCTCAGCGTCCTCCAAAATAGCGCGGCGAATCTCGGCATCAATAACACTCGTAAAGGCGGTCTTTACTACACCCAACGGAAAACGCTCTTTCTCGTCTTCCATCTCGGCTGGAAGTGGTCCAAATTCATCAATGACTAGCTTGCGCAGTTCGGCCAAAACATCTTCACGCTTCAGGCCATCAGAGTGTCGCACATCAGCGCCGAGCTTCCCTTCTAGGAAGTCACTAATCTTTTCGGCCAAATCTTCATCAGCACGAAACAGATCAAACTCCTGAGGTTTTACACCAAGAGTTTGCGCCATCTCTTTTTGCAACTCAATGACCGGCTGCCAGGTTTTGAGTGCTAATTCAAAAGCATCTACCATGGTTTCCTCAGATATTTCTTGCGCACCGGCTTCAACCATCATAATGGCATCAGCAGTACCAGCAATTGTGAGATTAAGTTTAGAACCTTCCTGCTCGCTCACGGTCGGATAAGCAACTAGCTCGCCATCCTTCTCCCCTATGCGCATACCAGCTACCGGGCCCTGAAATGGCGCACCAGTTAGCATCAAAGCGCTTGAGGCAGCAATCATACCAAGTACGTCTGGCTCATGCTCGCCATCAACCGAAAGCGTAGTGACAACTACCTGCACATCATTACGATACCCCTTAGGGAACAATGGTCGGATTGGACGATCAATTAAACGAGCGGTGAGGATCGCCTTTTCAGACGGGCGGCCTTCACGCTTAATAAAGCGACTACCAGAAATTTTTCCAGCTGCATACATGCGCTCTTCATAATCAATTAGGAGCGGGAAAAAGTCCTGGTCGGGCTTTGGCTCACGCGCCACTACGGCGGTCGCGAGTACAACAGTGTCTCCGTAACGTACGGTTACCGCACCGTCAGCCAGAAAAGCTAACTTTCCTGTTTCGATTGTTAATTTCTTACCTGCAAACTCGGTTTCAAAAGTTTGCGTCTTTCCACCAAAAGGGTGAATAATCATACATTTCCTTCTTTCATGAAGACTCTCACCAGACTTACGCCAGGTGCCAGAGAGCAAATTACCAGCTTGATAATTTCTTCTCTTTCACCTGCATTGCTGCTGAGTAAACTTCTACTATTTTATATCTCAAATGTTCGTACCTCTATGGTACTACACTTTACTTCAATGTACGTGCGCTCCCCGTAAAATGAGAACGCGAAAAATTAGCGACGAAGCTTCAACTGCTTAACAATTGCTGCGTAACGTTCTTGACTGTTCTTTTGGAGATAGTCGAGCAAACGACGACGCTTAGACACCATTGCAAGCAAGCCACGGCGACTATGATTGTCGTGCTTATGCAGCTTTAAGTGCTCTGTAAGTGAAGCTATCTTTTCAGTAAAAATAGCGATCTGCACCTCAGCCGAGCCAGTATCTTTGGCGTGCTGTCCGTGCTTCTTGATAATTTTCGTCTTTGTAGACTGAGTTTTTACTTCTGTTGCCATAATCAGGTTACAAGTATATCAGCTCTCCAAGAGTTTTTCAAGTCTTACCGCATCAGCAAGCTGAAAATCGCCCACAGAAGTGCGTTTCAAGGCCGACAAATAGGCTCCTGTTCCCAAACTTTCCCCTATAGAGCGCGCTAACGCACGAATATATGTACCACTCGATACTTTTACCGTAGCAGTCAACCTTGGATAAGTATACTCAACATCTTGCCACCAATACACCGTCGCCGGACGAGCAGTCATCTTTGGCGCCTTACCCTTACGGGCCAAGCTATACGCACGCTTACCGTCTATCTTAATTGCACTATAAATCGGTGGCGTTTGCATAATCTCACCAGATAACAAACTAATTACTTTCTGAATCTCCTCAAGTGATGGCCGCCGGTCTGAAATGTGCTCTTTCTCACCTTCCCCATCATCTGTAGTAGAAAACTCACCAAGCGTAAACTCCAACTCATACACTTTGTCGAGCTTGGTCAAACCCTGAGCTTGCCGAGTATATTCCTTACCAACCAAGAGAATCATCAGGCCTTCTGCGAGCGGGTCAAGCGTGCCGGTATGCCCTACTTTGCGAATACCCGTAAGTTTACGAAGCTGAGCTACACTCTTAAATGAGCTCTGATTTTTTGGCTTTTGAACAAGCCACATACCCTCCGGAGATTCCAGTGTTCCACGCTTCATACTATCTCCCTCAATGAATACTTTTTGTATGCAATATTATCAATTACTGCTGTTGAGACTGAGCTGGTACTGGGTTAAATACCCCACCCGGCTGTAAAATATTCGTATTTTGAGCCTGCTCCTGTTTGAGCTGTTCTGCGGCGGCTTGCAAGTCGTTTTTTACTTGATCGGATAAAACCTCAGAGATTTTACGAGCTTTTTTTGCCGGCGCGGCAACTCCAGCTCCCGCGCTAAATAGCTCTCGTACCACTTCCTGCTGTCGAGCTCCTCCGCTCAAAAGCTGAGCTGCAACCGTCATCGTCTTAGAAGTAGTAGAGCTAGTGGTAAAACGATTTGTAGCCGACATAATGCCTGCCAAGAGAGCCGTAGCAATATCGGCATCGATCATCCCCTGACCAAGAGACTCGATAGTACCAATCAAGAGCTCACTCACCGAACTGGCGTTGGTCTCTACAAAGTTCACACTACCGTAGTTTTCATTAATACGGTGATAATCAATATTAATAAGATGCAAGCCGTCAAATAGCGTTGGGTTTGCTTCAAGCATACTGTCAATTTGTGCAAGCTTATGGACACCAACAACAACCACAAGGTCGAACTGGTATGATCCGTAATCAAATCGAGCATCTTCTGGCCGGAAATTACCTACTGCTGGAGTAATTGTAATATCCAGTCGACCATCGACAATATCATATTTAAGCTTATCTACTTCAACCTGAGCAAGGTCAAGGGAAACAACAAAATCACGCACACCATCAAGTGTTCGACTTATGTGGCGTGTATCGAGGATCTTTTCTGCAGCTACTGGAGCTGCATCAGTGATTACGGCGTGGCTCTTCTTGCCGAGTCGAGCCAGAATCTGCTGCAATGCATATACAGCGGCCACCTGATCTACATTTGGTTCGCGACCGGTCACGATTAAAACACTCTCGGCTTGACGCAAGAGTTCGACGGTCTGCTGTTTGGATGTAAGTTCTGCTGTTTGCATGGGAATATAACAATATACCAAATTACCCCTTATCTGTCAAGAGCTTAAGCAGTTTTAACATTCTTTCAGGTGTAAATCTTTACAAACCAGAAGAAATCAGGTATTATTGTGCGGTCTCTATGGGTGCTTATCTAAGTAGCAAAAGCTCCATATAACTACATGACTTGTAAATAAGGAAACCATTATGCCAATTATCAAATCAGCTATGAAGCGTGTCCGCCAGGAAGAAAAGCGCCGCGCTCGTAATAATGCCACGAAGCGCCGCATTAAAGCCGCTACCAAGTCTACTCTGGCCCATGTAGCTACCGAGGATGTCAAAGCTGCTCAGACCGAACTAACTAAAGCTATCTCTCTTTTGGATAAGGCCGTTAAAAAGGGCACCCTCCACAAAAACACGGCTGCCCGACGCAAGAGTAAGCTCACCCGCTCCTACAACTCTGTAGCTAAAGAAGCCTACGGCACCACCGCTGCTACTAAGAAAACCGAAGCTAAGAAGCCAGCTGCAAAGAAGTAAAACCTACTCCTTACGAGCTAATTGCATCACCAGGTCAATCATGGCCTGGTGAGCTTTTTTTTCACCAGTTTTCATAGCAATATCTGCATCAAGTAGTGCGCCATACGCCCGCTCTAAATCGCTTCGAGTGAGGCCACGCGCGATTGGCTGCGCTTTCTGGAGAGAATACGGCTTCACTCCGCAAGCCTTCAGTTCTTCCTCGCCTGCCCTTTCTATTGCAAGTATTAGAACGCGATAATGCCACATAAGCGTACCAATCAGTTGCTGATCATTTGCTCCGCTCGCCTCGAGCTGGCGGTAGCTTTCCACTGCTCCAGTCGCATTATGTTTGCTTATCATCTCAATGAGATCAAACACACTATCATGCACATTTTTTGGAGTATGTTCATCAATCACGGCGCGGGTAATGGTAGAACTCGCCAAGGCGAGCTTTGTAATTTCGCTCGCCAAAAGCCACTCATCCTCACCCACTCGCTGTAGCAAATACTGCGCTTCTTGAACCGAAAGCGCTGCACCGTGCCGCTTTGCCTCTGCCCTCATCCAGGCGACACGCTCCTGAGGGGTGTGGGCTGCAAACAGCTTGGTGTGCTTCAGGCTAGATAAAAACTTATACAGTTTGGTGCGACGATCGAGCCCTCGGCCATCAATAACTGCCACAGTTGTATCCGGCACTTTATTAACTAGCACCTCGAGCTTGTCTATTTCATCCTTAAGGCTCGCGATGCCGGTGATTATGACAAGCCGATGCGAAAAGAACATTGGTAGGGCCAGAAGTGACTGCTCTAGGGCTGCAAAACCCTCCAGGCTAACATCTACGCTCACTTCGTCGAGCGCATCCTGATACTTACTTGCATACTGCTGCCGCAGCTTAGAGATATGCTGCGCAATTGCAAAATCATTATCACCACCAAGAAAAAGTATCACGTGCGTACCTTTGGCTGACAATGCGCGCAGACATGAGTTCCGCGACCAGCCACACGGATTTTATCAACGGCTCGGCCACAATTTGGGCACGCCTGTCCCTCGCGACGAAATACCTTGGCAAACGTCAAATAGCTGCCTTTACGACCCTCTGCGTCAACATAATTCTTATCACTCGAGCCACCTAGAGAAATCGAGAGTTGCATCACCTCTCTGAGTGCCGCATACAGTCTTTTGAGCTTTACGGAACTCACCTTCTCTACCGGAGTAGATGGATGGATGCGGGCTGCAAATAACCCCTCATCGGCATAAATATTCCCCACACCCGCCAACACTGTCTGATCTAGAATTGCCGCTTTTATACTGGTGCGCTGTCGCTTTTGTATGCGTGCTCTAAACTCTTCAAACGTAAAATCTTCTGCTAACGCTTCGGGGCCCAACTTAACCATAAATGGCTCATCTGCCACCTGTTCGGAGCGCATAAACTTCACCCAACCAAACTTCCGCTGATCGTTAAAATACAAATGTGAACCATCTGCAAAATCAAAAATTACCCGCGTAGATCTATCTGGTAAATTGCCAATCAAACTGTCATTGGGGTGCCCAGCACCAAAGCTCTCACCTTTTGGTGCTCGAAATACAAGCTGACCAGTCATCTTTAAGTGAATGAGCAAGCTAAAACCGGTATTGAGCTCAATAATGAGCGCCTTACCGCGTCGATTGACACGCTCAACGGTAGCTCCAAGCAGATGTGTAGACACATCTTCAGGATTATTTGGGAAACTTTTTGGCGTATCATGCTCCACACGAGTAATCACGCGACCCGGCAAAAGCCGCGCTAAACCCAACCTCACAGTTTCTACTTCAGGTAATTCCGGCATAGTCTTTCGGTCAACAACCGCCCCAGTTAATTGCTAACATTAAGCCCTACTCCAGAAGATTGGATTTCGCAGACAGGCGGTAATGATCCCGCTGACTGCTTATCACAATATTCATCGAGAGGTGCCTTGATATACAGACCATAAACTAATGAGGAGGCTACAAAAGAGATAATCACCAAAGCAAACGATGTGACTACTTTAAGTCCCCAGTGCCATTTCGTAAAATGGGCAAATTTAGCAAGTAGCAACATCGTCACGGCAAGCATCACAACGGTGAGGCTGCCAACCAACAGTAACGCCAACCAGGCTGCCAGACCTATCGTGATGTAGCCTGGCTGTATCAGCGTAGCTTCTTGTGGGGTCAAGCCAAGTTTCTTAAGGGTAACAAGATAGCCTACATCACGAAAATCATCCAAATACATACCGTTATTCTCGCTGGCGATACGTTCCGCTAATGACTTATTTGCACCTGAATACATCAAGTACCCCATGGCGCACCATACACCAGTCGAATCTCGAAAAACAGGACGACGGGCATACACATTCTCAGATAAATCAGCTTCAGGGAATTTACCTTGTTTGCGGTAATTCTTCAGTAGACTGACAGTTTGCTTACGACGATGTGTGACCAATTCTTCACCGTCATATTTCAGAAGTGTTTCTGCTTGCAGGTATTTCTCGATCGCCATAAAATGCATTTGCAACTCCCATCTCCTTAGTAATTCACGAAACTTCATTTATCAATTCCTCACTTTCACGCTTCACTATAGCAGTTTTTATCCCCATCAGACTTACGCTAGTCCCAGCAGGATCTCATTTGAGATTCAGCGTATCTCGCAACGCTAGAACATCTCCTTGGTACCACATTGCTTGAATGCCAGCCTCTTCTGCACCGATACAATTAGCTTGGCGATCGTCTACAAAGAAAATCTCTTCCGGCTTAGCATTAAGCTCTTTAATTAGGTGATTAAAATACTCAGCGGAAGGCTTAGTGGCACCCATCTCAGGAGTAATAATTTTGTCAATCTTTGGAGCGTTTTCAATTTTCTTCCATACTGAGTTTATCCAAGCTTTACCACTATTTGATGCGAGAGCCAATGCGACACCCCGAGACTGCAGGTCACGCATAAAATTAATCATCTCGGGATCAACCGAATGCTTTGTATGCACACCCACATAGCTTAATCCCGATCGTACCCCCAGCGGCACAATTACTCCGAGAAAATCGAACACCACCCACTTAGGTAATCTAGTCGAGCTCACCCCAATCCTTTCCTGTTTCTATCTCTACCACAATCGGGACTTCAAGCTTAATGACACCCTCCATGGTCTCTTTCAAAACCTTCGCAACCTCATCCTGAAGCTTAGCGTCGCATTCCACAATCAATTCGTCGTGAATCTGCAAAATCATGTGCGCTGAGCCATTAAGCTTAGCTAATTTCGGTGCCAACTGAATCATGGCTAACTTCATCATATCGGCCGCCGTACCCTGGAGCGGCATGTTCACTGCCTGCCTCTCAGCAGCAGAACGAACAATAAAATTACTCGATTTTACATCTGGGCATGGACGCCTTCGGCCATATAACGTTTCAGTATAACCCTCGTCATGAGCCTGTTTTTTTATGCGCTTTATATAATCGGCAACGCCACGACGTAGCTCAAAGTAACGATCAATGAAGGCTTTGCTATCTTCATAGCTCATCCCTGTAGCCACTGACAGACCATGGGTATTCATGCCGTAGAGCACACCAAAATTGATAGTTTTAGCTCCATAACGCTGCTCTTTTGTAACTTCTTCTGGCTTGACGCCATGCATTTGGGCTGCAGTGAGTGTATGGATATCGATACCCGACTTAAAGTCTTCAATCATCTGAGTATCCCCCGCCATTGCAGCTGCTAGACGTAGCTCAATCTGGCTGTAGTCGGCCGCTACAAGGACTTTGCCTTTCTTGGCTACAAAAGCCCTGCGGATTTCGCGCCCTAAAGGCGTACGTACTGGTATATTCTGTAAATTCGGATCACTACTAGAAAGTCGGCCCGTCTGCGCAATGGTCTGATTATAGCTGGTGTGAATTCGGCCATCCGACTCATTCACCAACAATGGTAAAGCATCGACGTAGGTACTCTTGAGTTTGGTTATTTCACGATATTCAAAAATCAGCTCAATAATGGGATGTCTTCCACGCAGCTTTTCTAGTTCCGTGGCTGCCGTAGAAATACCCGTCTTGCCCTTTTTAAGATCCCCGTGCTCAATCTTAAGCTTGTCGAAGAGCACCGATTTGAGTTGCTGAGTAGAGGCAATATTGAACTCACTTTCAGCATAATCCCAAATCTGTTTCTGCACCTCAGTAAGACGCTTAGCGAGGCGGGCCGAAAATGCAGCAAGGAAATCTGTATCGAGAGTAACCCCTTGTAATTCCACATCTCCCAAAACCGGTATCAAAGGCCACTCCAAAGTTTCGCCCACTTCGGTTAGCTTACCAATCTCACCTAACCGCGGCTGCAGAACTTCATAGAGACGCCAAGTTATATCGGCATCCTCGGCGGCATACTGACCAGCTTCAGCAATTTCTGCCTCCGCAAAAGTTTTCTGTCCCTTACCTTTCGGGCCTATCAGCTCAGTTATTTCAATCATCTCAACACCAAGCTCAGAGAGCGCCAATCCAGAGAGTGTCTGTGCGCGCCCAACCGGACTTATCAGAAATGCAGCAATCATGGTGTCAAAAACAATACCCTGCATCTGCACACCAGCCTGGCGCATAATCTGGTAATCATACTTAATATTGTGACCAACCTTACCAATCTCTGGACTTTCCAATATTGGGCCCAGCACATCTAAAACCGTTGCCACACTCAGCTGATCTCCAGTAGTATGCCCAACTGGCACATAATATGCCTCCCCTGCTTTCCAGGAAAAGCTCAACCCCACCAAGCCGGCAGTCATAACATTAAGCCCAGTGGTTTCAGTGTCAAAGGCAATAATCTTTTGTGCACTCAAAGCTTTCGCGAGTTTTTCAAGCGCATCACGAGTTTGTACAATCACATACTTTGCTGTCTTCAGATGATCCCTCAGCAATTTCTGCGGCTGCTGCTCCACACCATAGATTTCATCAAAAAGATTTGGCTGCTGCGCATCTTCTTGCTGATTCTTAGGTAATTTCGCAATCAACGACCTAAATTCCAGCTCCGTAAAAAGCTGTACGACTTTATCGCGATTAAAACGGTGCAGTCTGGCATTCTCTAGATCAAACTCAAACTCAACATCGCACACAATCCGCGACAGCTCCAGAGAGTGATAAGCTTCCCCCTTGCCTTCCTCAAGCTTTTTACGAACAGCTGGCTTGAGTTCATCCAAATTTGCATAAATTCCGTCTAGCGTCTTGTATTTCTGCACTAAATCGGTGGCAGTTTTCTCACCAATCCCTTTCACGCCAGGAATGTTATCGCTCGAATCCCCTTTTAATGCCTTTGTGACTAAGAATTCTTCCGGATTGACCCCATAGCGCTCCTCTACCGCCTTCACGTCATATAAGACCGTATCAGAAAAACCTCGGCGCAGCGTATACACCCGCACGTGTTCATCAACCAGCTGCAGCTCATCCATGTCCCCCGTCACGATAACTACATCGTGCGTTTTCTTGTGTTGTGCGGCTAGCGTACCTATCACGTCATCAGCTTCGTAGCCCTCAACACCAATAACCGGTATCTCAAATACATTAAGCAAGTTTCGAGTAACATCAAACTGCGGAACGAGATCAGCATCCGTCTCTTTGCGAGTGCCCTTGTAATCCTCATACATATCGTGCCGAAAGGTCTTACCGGGCATATCCCAAGCCACCACCACGAATTCTGGTTGCAGCTCGCGAATAGCATTCAAGAGCATCATCGTAAATCCATAAACTCCGTTAGTGGGCGTTCCATCTTTTGTAGATAGATACGGGATAGCATGAAAACCACGATGTAAGAGCGCGTGGCCGTCAAAAATAGCGATGCGAGATCGGGTTTTTACCATACTCCAGATTATACCTGGTTTTTTGCGAGTTCGGGTGCAATAATGACCGTATGAGTGAATCAAGAAGTCCACACGAAGATATCGTCGGCAGATCCGATGTTAACCCAGAAGATATTCAGAATTATCTGAGGGCAACTGCACGAGCTAAATCTCGAGCACAAACAGGCCCAGTAGCCACACCCGAAGATGCAGCTAAAGGTCGAGAAGAGGCCGCAGAAGAGCCTGAGAAAACAGATACGTACTACGAAGACCAGCTCGATCGTCTACGCAAAATACAGCGCCAACGCGAAGCCAGCGAACTCCCTGATGATGACACTCAACAATAAAACTGCTCGGCTATGCAACCGAGCAGTTTTATATCTCTTTACTTTTGACTACTGGATATAATCTTTTAGTTTTTTCGAGTCTTTGTTTTTACGAAGTTTAGCCAAAGCTTTGGCTTCGATCTGTCGAATACGCTCACGCGTCACGCCAAACTCCTGTCCTACTTCTTCGAGGGTATGCGATCGACCATCCTCAAGCCCAAACCGCATGCGCAAAATCTTCTGTTCACGCGGTGTAAGTAGGGCCAGTGTCTCGTCGATATGCTCTTTCAAAAGCTCATAAGTAGCTGCATCCACCGGGCTCACAGAGTCATGATCTTCGATAAACTCTGAGAGTGTGGAGTCATCATCTTCACCAACAGTTGCATCCAATGAAGTTGTATCTTGGCTAATCTTTTGAATGTGCAGAACTTTCTCTACGTCCATTTCCATTTCCTTAGCCAGCTCTTCCGGACTTGGCTCACGACCAAGCTCAGAAGTAAGGCGACGCTGAGTACGGATAAGCTTATTAATGGTCTCAACCATATGTACCGGAATACGAATAACGCGCGCTTGGTCGGCTATGGCGCGAGTAATTGCCTGTCGAATCCACCAAGTGGCATATGTAGAAAACTTAAAGCCCTTAGTGTAATCAAACTTTTCAACCGCTCGCAAAAGACCCGTATTTCCTTCTTGAATTAGATCCAAGAGATCGAGACCACGACCAATATATTTCTTGGCAATCGAGACTACCAGACGCATGTTGGCTTCGGCCAAGGCATCTTTTGCCGATTTGTCACCCTGCTCAATACGCTTAGCCAAAGCAACTTCTTCTTCACCGGTGATGAGTGGAATCTTGCCGATTTCGCGCAAATACAGACGCACTGAGTCATCGGCGATATCTTTGATGTATTCTTCGCTCACAGCTTTTTCGATATCTTCTTCTGGCTCGGTCTGCCAAATCAGCTTGTCTTTCTGATCGACAACCTCGACGCCCTGATCGATGAGTGCCGAATAGAGGTCATCTAAGAGCTCTACCTGCTCTTCGGCCGAAGGCACAGCAGCCATAATTTCTTGCTGAGTAACAAATCCCTGTTCGCGCCCCTTGGAAAGTAGACGCTCTACAATTGGCTTAAGTTCTTCTGGAATTTGTGGTGGTGGGGTTGGTTCAGGATTCTTTGCCTTACGCGGCATGGAACACTCCTTCTAACTAAATTACATAAGTATAAATCGCCAAGTATGAAGCTAGAGTTCACTTATCTGCTTCATGATGGCCTGATAACGATGAAGTTTTTGTGCGGCCAGGTTCATATCGCCCTGAGCTTCCGCTTGTGCGATTTCGCGCTGTAGTTGGCGCTTTTTTTGCTCATATGTGTGTTTGAGTAAATTGTGGACTTGGGTAAAGGCTTCGAGCCCTCTCTCGTGCTCGGTCATTTCCGAGTATTCATGGTTACCCCGTAACCCCAGCATCTTAACACGGTCCTCCAGGTTTGGCAAGGCTTTAATAATGCCCGACTCACCCACTCGCGGATGCTTTGCAAGATAGCGAAATAAATCGGTGTTTTCGCTCGATAATTCGTCAAATTCTAAGTCTTCCAGCGCCATACGTGTCGCCGGGTAAGCAATGAGTAATTCTAGAAACATTTCTTCGAGACGAGCCCCCCTCGTAAGTTTTTTGGTAGCAGTTTTTGCAGCCGGTTTTTGTGGTTCTTGTTCAATTTTTGTACTCACAGTTTTCGGGGCAACTTTTTGCTCAACTAAGCCTTTCACTACCGGCACATCGACCTGCACAAGTTGACTTAGGCGCGTTACATAATGCTCCAACTCAATCCTGTCCTTTAGCTTACGTAGTACCGGGACCAAAAATTGCGTAGTCGCTTTTTTAGCTGGACCGCTCTCTACTCCATGAGTTTTTGCAGCATAGCTAAATAGATAGTCAATTGCGTACTCCGAATCATCTACAAACTTCTGCCATGCTTCTGGATCGGTCTGCAAGAGCTCATCCGGATCCTTCGCGCCTTCGATAGTAATTACCTCGATACGGACATTAGCCTCCTGACCAAGCTCAATGGCCCTCAGAGTCGCCTGTAATCCGGCAGCATCTTGATCGAAACATAACTTAACTTTAGTCGCCAATCGACCAAGTGCTTTAATCTGATCAATCGTAAAAGCCGTGCCGCTGGCCGCCACAACATTTTTTTGTCCATGTTGCCAGAGCGTGACCACGTCAACATTGCCCTCCACAACAATTACCGCGTCCAGCTCACGAATCGCATCTTTGGCTTGCGACAACCCATACAGTACCTTAGATTTATGATAAATTGGCGTGTCAGAAGTATTCACATACTTAGCAGTTTTTTGGTCGTTCGAGAGTATTCTGCCAGAAAAACCAACTGGCCTCCCCTGCGCATCCATCACCGGAAACATCACGCGATCACGAAACACATCGTAACCCCCCCGCGACTTAGTGCTCTTAGCTGCTAGACCAGCCGTAATTAACTCATCCAGGCTAAACCCCTGCTTGGAGGCATAGTCTACAAAACCAGTCCAGCCATCCGGAGCATAACCCAAACGAAAAGCCTTGATGGTCTCAGCGGTCACGCCACGAGTTTCGCGTAGGTATACCAACGCTGCTTTATTGCGGGAAAGCTGATAATGATAAAACTTTGTCGCTAACTCTACAGCAGCAAATAAACGCCCTTTTTTCTCGCCACTTATGCCACCGCCACCACTACGCGGCTTGAGCTCTACGCCGGCTCGAGCTGCTAGCATTTCAAGCGCCTCGGGAAAGCTCAATCCCTCGGCACGCATGACAAAGCTAATTACGTCACCGCCCTCGTTAGCTCCAAAATCATGCCAAATCTGCTTATCAGGACTTACAAAAAAACTTGGCGTCTTTTCAGATCGAAACGGTGAAATACCGCGATAATCCTTGCCAGCCTTTTTCAGCTCGACATAACCAGCAATTACCTCTACGATATCGAGCCGCTGCTTAACTTCCTCAACATCATTCATACATCTATTATATGCTCTTAAGGTAAAAAACCGAAGAGGACACGAATGCGGCTATGCTACTAAATAAGATCCAGTATTTCTGAGAATGTAGCCATACCGCGACTTCCTAAAAAATGCCCCTTATCAGCGAACATAATAAGCTTGGCATCCAGCTTATGAGCCAAGCGTCGCGTGCGATCAGGAGTAACAATTGCATCGTCGGAAGATCCAACGCATATAAATTCGTTGCCCAGAGTACGGATACTCTGCCAGTTTGGCTCGGGTTCAAAAAACTTGCTCGCCGAATCGTTGGGCGCATCATAAAAACCGCTCACCAGTAGTACTTTCCTGATGGGCTCCTTAATCTGACCGCCCTCTAGCAGTCGCAAAGCCAAAAAGCACCCAAGCGAGTGCGCTATGATAATATCATCACTACCTAACCCTTCGGCAACACTTGCAACTTGCTCATTCCAACGC
Organism: uncultured Candidatus Saccharibacteria bacterium; assembly: GCA_964646575.1. Taxonomy (GTDB): domain Bacteria; phylum Patescibacteriota; class Saccharimonadia; order CAILAD01. The sequence goes on from CAZYFT010000010.1 coordinate 17,157, forward strand.
TGCATGAGTGGCCTCACATCAGTCTTCATATGTGGAGCGCGCACTTCATAGCCTTCCGCTTGAAGACAGCCAGCCAACCAGCCGAGCCACCCTCCGCTTGGGTCATCATTCCAGCCATGAATTATGAGTGCTTTGGCAGGCTTTGTAGCGATAGTTTCTATCGCCACTTCCAGGTTTTTACTACACCGGCCATAACCTCCGACTGTTCCTTGGTGTCATTCGGCGTAGAAATTAAAATACCTTCAATCGCCGCACCAGAACTATCTAGTCGATCGGTAGAATTTGTTTTTGCAAAAACCAAAATCTTCTTCTGATTCTGTTGGGTCGTCGTTAAGCGAACCGCATCTTGTCCATCAAGCTTGAAACCTTCTTCGGAATCTATAGTCGTGGCGCTCGCTTGCAACTGCTTCTTATACGCATCCAGGCTCTTTTCAAAACTTACCTCTCCGCCTTCGCTGCGATACATCTTGGTTGGCGCAACCACCAAAAGATTTGTCTCGCCGCTGCCGTAGCCTAGGTCTACTGCACAATATTGATTCGTCCCCAGACTAACGCTACGAGGTACGTCAAAAAAATAGCAATCCGTCTCAATTTTGCCAGTACCACGCTGCTCATTGCCTTGCAGTTCACCTTGACCTACAACGTCTGCGGCTTCAGTGTTTGTCGCAGCCTTCTTCTTGTCGTCTGCAGACTTCTTTGTTATTAGCGTAAACGCAATCAGCCCAACCAAGACTACGGCAGCAATACCCAAGCCCAATGCTAAAAGTCGATATTTATGCTCATGATTTTGTGGCTGCATTATATTGCTCATATTACACTCCTAGCTCATTTCCATGACCAAGTAGAAAGAAACTGGTCAAACCCCTTACGGCTATAATCATCATTATACGCACCGGTCACAATAAACGCGACGAAATTCTTTTCGCCAAATGTTCTATCACCTTCGGGCAAAATGATAAATACATACGCAACATCAACCCCAGAAGCAGCATCTTTCTTGCCAACCACTTTTACAGCGTCCAATCCACCCACTTTTATATCCTCACGTGTAGTCACCAAATCCTTTGGAATAATGTCGGCTATCAAAGCCTCCAAATACTTTTGGGTATCTAGAGAATTTGTGCTATTTTGAGTATTTGTACCTGTATTTTCTTCTGTAGCAATGTCAAATTGACCTAGTGCAGAAACGAATATTGACGAAATTTTTTGTTCACCATATGTAATTGATAATGCGCAGTCTTTGTTCTGCTGTGTGTCCACCGGTGTGAGCGATTGTGCTACGTAACAGTCGGTGGAAACCTTTTCGCTAAAAGGCTGGGTTGGTTTTTCTGTTTTATCTCGCACTGAGCCAGCACTCGTAGAAGGAGCGACTGTAGGGGTCGCATCTTTTCGCGAAGTAATGTAAGCATATCCCCCAATTGCTGCCAGCAGAATCACAACAAGACCAACTGCTAAGCCAACAATAAGACCGATTGGTTTGCGCTTTGCCGTGTTGACAGCAGGTAATGCCGAGGAAGTAGCTGGTGCCGGTGCAATATTTTCTGGTGTACTCCCGCCAAATGGCATAGCTTGAGAGGTCGACTGAAGACCGCCGGCATGCATGTCGTCACTGCGCGGAACAGGAGCAAGCCGAACAGGTGCAGGCTTAATTGGCGAGTTACTCAATTCGCTCACAGTTGGCTGTGCGGCAGCGACTGGCGATACCGGCTCGATTTGTGGCTCGACGAGAGGACTAGGTGTTGGTGCCAGTGGTGTCGGTTGGCTGGCTGGGTCAGGCGCAGGAACAGGGTTTGGCGGTGTAATTTCAGATGTTGCCGGAGGAATTGGTGGTAACTGAGAGGTACCCCCCTCATAGCCCTGAGCTAACGGATTACGAAATACAGGCACATCATCGGCAGATGGTTGAGGAGGCGTTGAAGCTGATGGCTCTGGCGCAGGTATTGGCTGGGGTGCGTTGGGGTCGTTTGGATTCATAAAAATGGCTACTTGTTATCTTAAAGTATAGCATGAGCGCTTTCACGCAAGAACAACTAAAACCGCCACTGCCAATCTTGTAGAACTTCAGTTGCAAACGTACGGTCAGGCTCTGTTGTTGCCCAAGCACGCAGCTCGAAAGCGGTAATTGGATCTTGCCCATCAACACGGATCGGATCTTCCAAAAATACAAGGTAGGAAACGAAGCTCTCATTGTTTTGGGGATAAAATTCCTCCAAACGCCACCCCGTTCGTCCACCTACTATCACGCGATCACGAGATTTCTCTACGGCACCAAGAGTCAACCACCGCTGGCGCCAGCGCTCAATCATAGCCCCCTCGTTTTTGACACCATAGTATGGTGAAACCTGAAAGTATGTATATTTACGAGGGCGGGCGTAGGCTCCAGTGAGGCAATCAGGATTACTCGTAACCTCGAAGTCTGTAGGCATATAAAACTCATAGCAACGCGTCTCAACCCTAGTCCGATCCGGCTTTTCTTCCAGGGCCAAAGGCTTTGGTCTAAATTGCTGGCCACCTTGCCTGCTAACCCAAAGCCGCCAGCCAAATATACCTAAAAAAAGCCCCATCGCCACAAGTAATCCAAAAAATATAACCCGAGAAAATAATTCTTCTCGGCGGTGGCGAGCAATTTTAGTCACAATGCGTCTGAGCGCAAATAGTCCTGATAACTATTCCACTCTCCCCCCAGCAACTTCACAGTAAGCTCCTGTGCCAACCGCACAGTTTTACCTTCGACATCTCTAGTTGGATTCACCTCCACCATATCTACAGCTACCGGGTTAAGGGCGCCCAACTTACGGGCGATATATTCAGCTTCACGATACGTCAGCCCGCCAGTGTTTTGTATGCCTGTACCGGGTGCAAACTGAGCATCAATGGCATCTATGTCATAGCTTACATGCACTGGCCGATCGCCCGCCCACGCGGCAACTTGCTGCATCACGGCACCAATGCCTTGCTCAAGAATCCCATCCATCGAAGCATGAGTAATATTTTGTTCCGCCAACCAGCGCGCTTCTTCAGTATCAATATCTTTAATGCCTACCAAAAAGATTTCAGACGGAGCGTAGTATGGTCCAGGCAGCAACTTTGTCAGCGTCTCACCAGCCGCAATTCTCAGAGGTAAACCATGAATATTACGCGTCTCAGAAGACTCCAATGTATGGGCATCCGGGTGGGCATCTACATACACGCACACTGCATCTGGATAGCGCTGCTTGGTGGCCAAGAGACTTACCGCGCCGATAGAATGATCGCCACCAAGCACCAAAGTTTTTTCGTCATAGGACGTTTCACCGATAAGCTGACGGTACAATTCCTGCAGCCAAGGCAAGAGTGTTGTGGCATTCCTCAGGCCAAGATCTTCGTAATTTTTGTCTTCACCAACAGCTGAAACCTCTGAGATTTTTAACGCCCAATCATCCCCGGCTAGAGCGTCACGTAACCCGGATCCTAAAAGTACCTCGGGTGCAGTCTCGCAACCATGGTTCACACTACCTTCGGACGTACCGGCGCAAACAACGTGCAATTTTTTCATCGCTCTTCATTATCAACTATAGCGATAGCTATGAGAAGCCTGGCCCAACCACAAAAAACGTTTACAATAGAGACTATGCTACATCGC
>CAZYFT010000011.1:0-9808 GCA_964646575.1 uncultured Candidatus Saccharibacteria bacterium
GGTTCACCATAAGAGACTTTTCTTCGGAAAAGTCTCTTTTGATAGATATACAGAGTGGTAATTTTGTGGTTCCAAATTCTTTGCCATTGAACCAAATTCCTTCATGGAATAACCATTTTTGGAACCTGTGCTTTACTTCGATGTCCTCGATATTTAACCAAACGTTATCTAGCTTTGATAGGAAAGCGATAGCTGAGATTATTACTTGAGGTTGCAATAATGTATCTTCAGCTAGGTTATTGAGAAATTCCTCTTTCTCAGCTAAGAGCTCCTCTAAGTTAGAAATAAGTTCTTTGGTTGTTGAATCCGAATACACCCCTGAGAGGTTCTTATCTATGATTAACTTTTGTTTATGTTTTATGCCGCTAATCTCTTTGTTAAGCTTCTTTTGCTCCGTCAAGCTGTTTGTTCTTGATTTGCAAAAAAAAACACCTCGAATCAGCTAAATTTTACCATAAGCATGATAGCAAGTGTAAGTTTTACAACGGGGAATAATGTAGAGCAAGTCATTTTTTCTCAGTGTGTTTGGGTTTGTTTTGCTGAACAGATATAAGTAAGCCGAGTATACCCTCACGACATGTAGGCATTTCTACCCCTGTTAGACCTCTGTAGTTAGTCGCCTAGAATCTTAGTTGATTTTCGTTTTTTAGTCTTTGGTTCTGATTTAATTTTCTTTAATTTTTTTGCAGGTTTTGGCTCTGACTTTTCAACCTTTGGCTTTTCTTCCTCTGGTTCAACTTTTGTCGCGTATGCAGCGCGTGAGTGTTCTATAACGGCATTTGCTATCTCATCATTCCCAGCACTCTCAAGTAGCAGTGTCTGGCCTGACAGCGGTTCTTGTGCATGGACGGCCGACAACTTGGCGTAGAAGTTAAAGGCTGGCAAGTTGCTTATCTCGCCCTGTTCGATGAAAGGACTGAACAGCGGCAGTAGCATACGCTCATCTTGTGGGTTGCCTGTCCTGAAACAGACCACCGTGCCGACGTTCGCTAGAATCACGTTGACCATAAGTAGCCACCCTAGCAAGCTAGGACGTGACTTCGCCTTTTCTTTCAGAAAAACCGAAGTGCGGTTGAGGTCGTGTTCGTTTGCGACGATCATAGGCTTTTTGCGAGCGATGTATATCTTCTTTATGTGTATCAAACCATTCGGAGAAAACGGTAGACAATGTTAGTGGCCCTAATCCTACAGATGTAAGTCTGTACTCTACCCGAGGTGGTATGGTGGGATACATGATACGGTACACAAGGCCGCAACGCTCCATTTCGCGCAGTGTTTCGGTAAGAACTTTCTGCGTGGCATCTGGTAGTGCCTTGCCGATCTCTGAATATCTTTTTATGTCCCCGTCCAGTGCTTGCGCAATAGGTAGCGTCCATTTGCGGGATAAAAGACCGGCTGTGTGGTTGAGTAACCGTAGTGTTTGGCGCGTCGTAGGCACAACTGAACTCCTCCTGGCGGAATCGTTCAAACGCTAGGCGGGTCCGAACTATGTCGTTGAAGACCGATTACCTGCCTATTAAAAAGCACTCAGAAAGTACGATACCCTCTGAATGCCTGATTCAACAAGACCCTTCATGTAAAAAATACCACAACCAATCTTATTTGTCAAAAACATACAATACCGACTTCAGGGCATACAGCTGTCTTTATTGAGCTACTACGTCGCTTGATGTACAATAGAAGAATTACAAGATAAATAAAAGAAAAACTCAAAAATATGCTTACAGAAGGACAGGTGTTTGCGTCTTCGGCGTCAGATCGAGACAAGGTATCAAGAGCAATTATCTCCATTGATCACTTATCAAAGCACTATAGAGTCGGTAAACAAAAGATACAAGCGGTAAACGATGCTTCATTGGAGATTCAAGAGGGTGAGTTTGTGGCAATTGTGGGTGCGAGTGGTAGTGGTAAGAGCACTCTACTGCAAATGCTTGGTGGCCTCGACAAACCAACATCCGGTACGATTACCATTGACAGCAAGCGGGTTGATAAAATGAGCGACCGCAAGCTGTCGCTATTTCGCAATCAAACGATTGGGTTTGTATTTCAGTCATTTTATCTCCAGCCTTTTCTCAATCTCCAACGTAATATTGAGATAGCTGCCATGCCAAACCGCATGAAGCGAGCTGAGCGAAAAGAACGAGCCAAACGTCTCGCGGCAGCAGTAGGCCTTTCCGAGCGCTTAACGCACAAGCCAAAAGAATTATCGGGTGGACAGATTCAACGCGCAGCAATTGCCCGTGCGCTACTGAACCAGCCAAAGATAATCCTTGCCGACGAGCCGACAGGTAACCTTGATTCTGAAAATAGCCGCGAAATTATCGCGCTCTTTCGTCATCTACAGCAAAAGTTCGGCACAACTGTCGTTATCGCCACACATGACCACGATATCGCTACGCAGGCCGATCGTGTTATTACAGTGAAAGACGGAGGTATTGATGATTAAGCTTGCTGATACAGCACTACTTGCATTCACGAAACTTCGTGCTCGAAAAATACGTACAGTCATTACTGTCTTGCTTGCAAGTCTGCTATTTGGTGTACTCATAGCCGTTTCTCTCGTGATGACCGGTGCGTTTCGCAGTGTCGAGAGTTTTCGTGAAGATGGTCTAACAAGCCGCTACATCGTGAGTGTTTACCCAAACTCAGGGAGCGACACACTGTCGCAACTCCGTCGCAATCCACAGCTTATCTCTGAAGCCAAGAAGCGCTACGAAAAGCTGGTAGAGGAAAAGAAGGCTGAAGCTGAAAAGCTGGAGTTGCCGTATACGCAAGCCTCAGATCAACCACCGTATACCTTGTCTTCTGATGGAAAAAGCGAGATGCTCGTATTAAATGACAAGAATGGTATCGTATTTGACCTGTTACAGGAATACTTCAAAGATAAGCCAGTAATTGATGACGCGAAGCTCAAAGAGACAGCACAGCAGTATCATGCAATAAAACTTTTCAGCTCCACTTATCGTCAGGTGCTCCGCAGCTCAACGCTTGATGTTTTGCCCGGTGGCAAAGAAAAGTTCTACGACCAGACAGATGACGCGGAAAGAAACGCGAATTATGTTGCCCCCATTATTAACAAGGAGGCAATGACGCTTACCCCATCAGAAATCACGACTCCATTTATGTTGCCAAATAATGCAAGCTGGAAGCCTGATGGTACAAGTATCCCAATTATTTTGCCGCAGAATAGCGTCGAGCGTCTACTTGGTAATGATACGACCATCGACAGGATGAGTGCAGCAGATAAGCTTGCACACCTCAAGAAGCTTCGCGAAGATGCGGCAGACCTAACCGTGCAAGCTTGTTACAGAAATAGTGCCTCAACTTCGCTCATCCAGCAAACCATCCAGCAGCAAAAAGAGATGAAAGCTGGCGAAAATAACAAAGACTACCAAAAACCAAAAGTTATCTACGAACTACCCGACCCAACGAAGTGTGAAAACCCTCACATCATCAGCGATACGCGCACGGATGAAGAGAAAAAGCAGGACGACAACCAAGAGTTATTTGACAAGAAGTTTAACGACAAGACCGAGCCAGAGAGCTACTTTGTCACGTTCAAGGTCGTTGGCATTTCGCCTGCCGAGCCGGAAAACGTCAACCCAGCTGACATGGAACAGCAAGCAAGTAACATCAATGATATTGTTGACGACCTGCTCAAGACAAGTGGTGTCGGTCAAGTCATACCACAATCGTTGTATGATGAACTGGATGATACTGCGAAAGAAAAATATGCAAACCTCTTCACCTTTACGCCAACCTACTTTATTGGCAACGAAGACGATACGCAGCGGTATGTTGAGTTTGCGAACGTGAAAGATGCCCAGAGATTCATCGACGAACAAGGCTGTACTGTCACGGTTGAGGGTGTGTGCAAGCCGATCGAACGTGACTACCAGCTGTCTCTTGCGTTCACCAACAGCGCCGCCTTGGACGATATCCAAGGAAAAGCGCAGGAGTGGTTCGGGTACGCGATGCTAGCGGTGGTTGTCCTTGCTGCGGTGATTATGTGGATTACCATCGGTCGGGCGATTGCCGACGGCCGCCATGAGACCGCCGTCTTTCGCGCTATCGGCTTCAAGCGCGGCGACATAGCGGCCGTCTATGTTCTCTACACGATTATACTGTCTGTTCTTGTTGCGGTGGTCGCGGCAGGTATCGGCTGGCTTGGTGCGTCCATTGCCAATCAACAACTTGCGCCGTCGCTAACCGCGCAGGCTCAATACGGATTTGGCGGGCTTGATATGGCGAAAGAAGTGAACCTTATCGGGTTTGACCAACAGCGGCTATTGTTTATCTTGGTAGCCTGTTTTGCAACTGGTCTGTTCAGTATGATCATCCCACTCGTAGGCAATGTACGACGTAGTCCGATTCGCGATATGCGTGAAGAGTAGGCTTTACTGTATAACCCTTTGTTGATGGGAGGAAGTTTGCTGCAATACATAATACCTTGGTGTAAATCACATCAAGGCGTTTCATCGAAAGGTTGATGATGATGTCAACAATCAAGAGACGGATCGGATCCGGACTCGCGATTGCCGCACTCGCCGCCGCAGGACTTGCTGCGACGGCTGCACCAGCAAGTGCAGCAAGCGGTACGGTCACCTGCGCCACGAGCAATGTCGTGGGTGTGTGGGTGGACGTCGACGGGGGTACGGACGGCTGGGCTGCGCGCAGCTCGACCTCCGACCCGCGTATCAACAACTACTCCTACAACACGCAGGGCAAGCGCTGGCGCGTCAACGTCGGCTGTGGAGGTACGCCGAGCAGCTGGGGTCAGTCCATCAGTTCCAACTGGTCAAACCTCCAGGGTGCGACCATCAGCTGCGCTGACACGGGCTACATCCGTACCTGTGTGATCGGCTGACGACACCACGAATAAGACCTGAGTATGTCTTTTCAATAAACTGCTCACTTTTCATATGATCAATAAATACCTGATATCTAAAATACTATTCACATTTTTTAGCATCACGACAGTGATAATCTTTGCTTTACTGTACACCGGTGCTTTTGTAGGTTTAGTTGGCTCTATCGAAGCAGCGATCATGATTTATGCAGTCAACACGACTCTATTACTCGTGTCGTTACTCTGGTATATCTGGCAAAAAGCACACAAAGACCTCCCTAAGCGCCGAGATGAAGAAATACTTCAGGCATTTGCTGAGAGTGAAGTGAAAAATGACATAAAATCTACGGCTGGACGTAAGGATGGTTGATCTATGGCACAGAACTTCCTCGCTATAGCTAACAATAATCGTACCGACAAAATCGGTCTATACCTGGTTGCGAAATATGACTTTTTGCCTTGGTTGGCGAGCATAGGCATGGTACTGCTGTTGTTTATTGGAGTATCTACGCTCGTTGGTAGTGCAAACCCCAATATGACCGACGATGATGCGATAGCGAACCTCTATACATGGGCACGACCTCTCTATTACGCACTTGTTGTGCTTGCTGTATTTGCAGCGCGTCGATCGCGCGATATATGGACATGGGCTATGGCGATTGCCCTGATAATATTTTTTGTTCCACAGTATTCAACTAACATAGCTACTGTCTTATTTCCCAACAGTATATTTCAGGCTATGATTGCGCTGATAGGGTTCTTGGCTATCGAAAGACTTATTGAGTACATCCAGATGAGGTATATAGTGAAGCTTGAAACGCCCATATTGAGCATGGGCGCCTTGGTTGGATATATTGCTTTGATATGCTGTGTTCTCTTTCTAGAGGTGCCTTTGTTTTTTGAGCTATTTTGGAATTAGATGCAATTTTGGCCACAACCAGTTAAATGTTTGGTATGATCTAACATTAAGATTGGTTCTTTCACATCACGATTCAAGTCTGCCACCATGGCAGAGGGATAGGAGACTATCATGATCAAGAAAGTAAAGCGTCAGCTCGCGATGCTTGGCGTCGTGCTCCTGACGACGTTCGGCATGGCTTTCGCGGCCGCACCGAGCGCCTCGGCAGCAAGCGGCACGATCTCGGGAAGTGTTCAGTGCTTCTACGGGAACAACGCCGTCGTCGGTGTCTGGGTTGACGCTACCAGCGGCAAGGATGGCTGGGCGTCGATCAGCAACAACGGATACGGAGGAAAGAACTACAGCTACACGCTGTCGCAAGGCAGTACCTACAAGCTGCACGTCGGCTGTAGTAGAAACGCCTTCCAACTGGGGTGCAACGATGAAGACCCCCGTGGTGAATGGCAACTACTACGACTGGGTGTGCTCCTACACCACCTCGATGGGCTACTTCTGCGCAATGTCGTAGGTGGCGTCTGAACCAATCTAAAGACCCGAGTATGTCTTTTCAATAAACTGCTCACTTTTTATTACAAACACTAAGCATAATGCCAAAGATAAAAGCACCTGTTAATTGACACCCCTTACTTCACGTACTGTCTCATTGTACGGGTCGAGCAAAGGCGTCAAGGTCGTATTCACCCCTGAATACGATTTTTTCTTTTAGTTGCTGTATTCAAGGGGAATTTCCACCTGTGACGCCTTTGCCGTGCGACCCCGTGCGGTAACTCCGTTACGTAAAGTAAAGGAGGAAAGCCATGCACGTAGCAGAAGAACCACAAACTATTGCCACCTACAACGGGTGGAGTAACAGAGAAACATGGGTTATGAACCTGTGGCTCACAAACGAGGAGTGTCTGTACAACGAGTTACAGCGCTTGCTAAAGCTCTTTGCACCGATCGCCAAGCTGAAGCGCTTGAGGAGTGGGTGCGCGAGGAACTTGAGGAGCAAACACCTGTAACCTCGCTATGGAGCGACTTACTCACGACTGCTATCGGTCGAGTAAACTGGTACGAGATTGCCGAAAACAATCGATAGTGTACCTGTCCTGAGCATGACATTAAACTGCTCCTAAAGTTATGCTCATGCGGAAGTAGACGGCCTTACAAGCCTATGTGTGCTGGCTCTTGCTCCTCGTCTATCTTCTGCCAAAGCTTGCTTGTGGGAGTGGCTTTTTGTAGCTGCTCCTGAGTTGTGGTCGCAAAAGTTATATCTTCTGCGCCGTCGAGCGCGTAGGTTATCTGCTTATTGAGTTTTGTTTGTGTTGGCTCGTCCTGACAAAGAGCTAGTACGGTTGGCAGATCGCCCGCGTCGTCCGGCCAGTCGCCGGTATTGGCGTAGTTGATGTAGTTGCGGGCTTTTCGGACACTCACAAAGAACGGCTGCGTGTTATCCCATACGTCAAGGAAATAGCGGCGGCGAGTGTTGCCAGCTTTTAAGTTGAGGAATAAGTCGGGCGTCCATGACGGGAAATAGTCATAGGCGGCCATGTGGCTTTTGCTGAAAATGCCGAGCTTGTCGCCATAGAGGGCTTGTAATGCGAGTATAGTATCGGCAACATTGAGGCAGTGGGCTATGAACTCTGGCGATACTGTTTTGTTTTTGTAGAGGCTTTTTATTGCCCACTCATTGACGCTATCGGCTGGTAATTGTCGTGCGCCTTTGGGTGTCAAAAAGTATTCTGCTGCGCGTCCTGCGAGCTTATAGGTCTTGTCATAGTGCTTGCCAATATAGCCGCGTTCTTCAAGTATCTGTAGCTTGTTCTGTATGCCTTTAGGGTTCGGTTTATGTAGGTACTTGGCTATGTGTTTACTGGTACTGAATCGAGCTATATAGAGCCATGTTAATACTGCTAGTTGTTCGGAGTTTAAGGGTCTACGATACTTGGGTTCAGCTACTGTCATACATCAATCACTTTCTTCTTTATATTTATATATAAAAAGAGAGGAAAAAGAAAGAGTAAAAAACAGAGAGAAAAGAGTTTTATAGGTTGGGTATCGGTAACTAATCTATATGATACTACGTAAAAACAGGCTTGTAACAGATGAGGTATACTATGTCTATGAGCAAGAAACAGCCTTTAACCGACGAAGAACGACAGGCCTTTATAGATAGCTTGCCCGACGATCAAGTAAACGACAACGCCGAGCAGGTCTTTAATGACGCTACCCGACGCGCCGCGCAGCCGAAGCAATCAGAACAGGAAAAATCGACGGAAGCTGACGATGATTATATCGATAAACAAACTCATTCAGATAAAGCTGAAGATACTTCGCGCTGATACAGTGATACGTACCCTCAACCGACCTTTTTAGCTGCGACCAAAAACCCTCTATGGTATTTGTGTGTACTATGCCGCGTCCGTATTCGCCAATACTGTGATTGACGCTATCGTGGAAATAGCCAATGCGGTATAGCGACTTATAAACTCTTGCTTGGTCGCTATAAACAACCGTGCCAGGTTCAACAGCATCGCGTAGACGAGGGAGCAGCACACGAGCGCCTGCTGATCGTACATGCTCGGCTTTGACGTTACCACCACGTTCAACCATACCGAACACGACAGCCTTATTTTGTACAGTTACGTTCTTGCCGCGTTCACGGCCACCTATGTACGTTTCGTCAGTTTCAACAACGCCCGATAGTGGCTTATCACCTTGTAGCATAAGCGCGCGAACTTGCTTTGCTACACGCCATGCGGTCTTATAAGTAACGCCAATGTGTCGTTGGACTTCTTTAGCTGATACGCCGTTTTTGGAAACAGAGAACAAGTAGATGACATAGAACCAGTCACGGAGTGAGGTAGATGATTTATGGAAGATAGTGTTAGCGAGGGGGTGTATCTGATTGCCGCAGTCTTTACACTCGTAGCACTTGCGGTTGCGTACACGATAGTATTTAGGCTCGATAACGCCGCAGTTGTGGCAGGCCTCCATATCGCCGTAGGCTTGCTTGAACATATAGTCTAGGCAGGCGTCATCGTCTGTAAATAGTTCGTTAAATTGTTTTACGGTAAACTTGTTCTTATTCATGTTTCCCTCCATATATCCATTGTATTACAGAGGTTACATGTCGTCAAGGGATACTCGGCATAAGTAAATATTGCTTTATTAAGTATATTATGGTATATTACTAATGTAATAGGTCAGCGGCCCACCAAGAAAAGGGCGCCCATTGCGGTTATTACAAGGTCTTGTACCTTGATAACCGCTGTTTTATTTTCTGACCTTCCCTCAACACACAAAGGAGAATGAAATGGCCACAACTATCCCCATGTTGGTCCAGTGGTTTAACGATGGCGTAGATCTGGGTGCTACGCACATGATTGTGGTGTGCGACACCTTTGATTGGGAGGATTTTCCGGTCTACGTTATGCCTGTAGAGGATGCGCTTGAGAAGTTTCAGGAGCTTCACGAGCACAACATGCAGAAGGTGATGGAGGTATACAATTTGCGTCTAGATCGTGATGATCAGATGGCTGAGTGGCGTGCCCTCCACTTCTAGCTTTTGTAAGGGGGAGAGCTACATGCTCTCCCCCTATTTCCCGTGCTCTAAGTGATATTTCAGTTTGGGGATTTAGGCTTGGGGTGTTAAGCGGAGTTATACATATGAACAAAAAGAAGATGCTGGCCGCGGCCATTGCCTCACTCGGAATTGCTTCGGTGGTTGGTGCAGGTACGGTTGCTGCGCAGGAAGCTAGCGGGACGAGCTTGGCTGAGAAAATCGCCACGCAGTTTAATCTCAATAAAGATGATGTGCAGAAGGTGATCGATAGCGACCATGCTGAGCGACATGCGGAGATGCAAAAGCGTGCTGAAGAGCGTTTGCAGGAAGCTGTTGATGCTGGCAAGATTACAGCCGAGCAAAAAGACAAGATAGTTGCCAAGATGAAAGAACTTGAGTCAAGTCGTGAAGCTAAGCGGGAAGAGATGAAGAATAAGACCGAAGAAGAGCGGCGAGCCACAATGAAGGCAGAGCGTGATGAGCTTAAGAAGTGGGC
>CAZYFT010000011.1:9908-18969 GCA_964646575.1 uncultured Candidatus Saccharibacteria bacterium
GGCGCCGATGATTACTTGGTGAAGCCATTCGCTTTTGAAGAGCTGTTGGCGCGTCTGTACGCATTGTTGCGTCGCCCTAGTCAAACCACTGATGTTGTGCTCAAGGTTGCAGATCTCGAGTTAGATCCAACATCTTTTACTGCTAAGCGGGCCGGTCGACTCATTAAGCTTTCTGCAAAAGAATTTGCACTTTTGGAGTACTTGATGCGTAACGAAGGGCAGGTGCTTTCAAAAGAAAAAATCATTGATCATGTATGGGAATATGATGCTGATGTGCTGCCAAATAATGTAGAAGTTTTCATTGGCTACCTTAGACGCAAAGTAGACCAGCCTTTTTCTGGTCCAAATCTCATCCATACCGCGCGGGGTTTTGGGTATTCTGTGGGGGCACATGACGCAGCTAGCTGAAAAAACTCCAGTCAGCTGGACGCCGGCGCTTAAGTTAACTGCTTGGTACCTGGGCTTTATTATGCTGTTGAGCCTGACATTTAGTGTGTTTGTGTATCGAGTTTCCCTGTCTGAGTTGGAGCGAGGTTTACGTAGGCCAACTGTCAGTGGGCCGATGATGTATTTTGATAGTGAAAATAGTTACGACACGTTTCGGCTCGAACGCCTTAAGCAGGGAGAGGCGAATATCCGGGCAAACTTGTTTGTATTTAACATAATTATTCTTGCGGCCGGCGGTGGGCTCAGTTACTTTTTTGCTCGCCGAACGATTCGGCCAATTGAGGAAGCGTTGGAGGCTCAAACACGTTTTACGGCCGACGCTTCGCATGAGTTGCGCACACCGCTAGCAGTTATGCAGACCGAAACCGAAGTTGCCCTGCGCGATAAGAAACTTTCCGCCGCCGACGCACGTGAAGTGCTTTCCAGTAATTTAGAGGAAGTAACACGTGTGCGCAGTCTAGTGGATGGCTTATTGCGATTAGCGCGAAATGGCGGAGCGCTCGAAGCTCCGGTAAAAATTGAGGTTGCGAGTTTAGCGGCCGAAGCCCTAGGGCGGGTAGAAAAATCGGCAAAAGCTAAAAAAATTGGCATAGAAACGGAATTAAAAAAAGTATTGGTGCGAGGTGATAAGGAGAACTTAGCTGAGCTGATTGTAATACTGCTTGATAATGCTATTAAATACAGTGCTAGCGGTAAAACTGTTTGGCTCAAGACATATACCGAGGGTAAGCATGCGGTGATTATGGTTGCTGATGAAGGCGAGGGGATAAAAGCTAGTCAGCTGGAGCATATTTTTGAGCGTTTTTATCGTGCGGACGCCAGTCGGAGTAAACAGAAAGTGGAAGGTTTTGGCATTGGCCTCTCTATCGCCAAGCAAATTGCTGAGGCGCACGGTGGCGTAATTGAAGCACACAGTGAGTTGGGTGTAGGCTCAACATTCTTGGTGAAAATTCCAAAACTACATTGAGCTAAACAGCTAGAGGAGGTATGGTAGTCTTATAACCATAAGGACTGTATCGTGGCAAAAAAAGTTACCTCGCAATCACTCAAAAAGTGGAACCTTACGATGGCCGCACTGCATGGAGCGCAAGCGCTTCTTATGGCGGCAATCGCTAAATGGGATGTTGTTTATCCAATTAATGTCAGTTTTTTGAAGTTTGACTTAGCTTCTAAAACCCTCAAGCCAGCTGTCGAACAGATTGGTGATGTGGCATTGGTGCTGCCAATTATTATCTTTTTGGCCCTGAGCTCCTTGTTTCATCTAGTGATTGCGACAGTTGGGAATAAAAAATACAATGCGGATTTGGCTCGTGGCATGAACCGCTTCCGTTGGGTGGAATACTCGTTTTCCGCCAGTACGATGATTGTGGCGATAGCTCTGCTGACTGGCATTTATGATGCGGCATCGCTTTTGATGATGTTCTCGTTGGTTGCAACTATGAACCTCTTGGGCTTGGTCATGGAAGTACATAATCAAACTACAAAAAAGATCAATTGGCTTTCATATTGGCTTGGTTGTTTTGCCGGTTTGATTCCATGGTTGGTGATTGCCATTTACTTTACGGCTGCCGAGGCCTTTGGTCCCGCCGAGGCGCAAATTCCAAACTTTGTGTATGGTATTTATATTTCGATTTTCTTCTTCTTTAACTGCTTTGCGATTAATATGGTGCTGCAATACAAAAGGATCGGGCCATGGAAGGATTATCTGTATGGCGAAAAGGTATACGTAATTCTCTCCCTGGTTGCAAAATCAGCGCTTGCTTGGCAGATTTTTGCCGGTACTTTACGCCCGTAAAAAAAGAGCCCGTCCTTCCTTTAAGGGGAAGAACGGGGGTAGTCAACGCTAGTCCTGATCCCAGCCGGAGCTGAAGTTGTTGCCGGAGCACGAATCGGGCAGCGTGACGGTTTCGCCGTCTTTGAGTCCTCGACCGAGTTCAGGCTGATCTGCGGTGACCATTGTGATGATGTCTTCAAGAGACACCGAGCGGTCGTTAGAGCCGTCGACATTGCTCAGGATCATGTACGTGAGACTGTCGCCTGGGTAGACCTTGACGGTTTGCTCACCGGTGCATGAGGTGCCGGAACGCGAAACCAAGAGAATCAGGATGATGCCGATGATGGCCACGATCGTGATGGCCACGCCGTAAGGACGGAACGGCTCTCCGTCTTCGTACTCTCGCCCGGAGGACTCATGTCTGCGGGTGTGCTTGGGTTGTGGCGACATGCCAACTCCTTAGGGAGGGGTGCAATAACTGTATTATTATAACAAAAAATATAAAAAAGTCAATATAAGGGAATCATCATACATTCCTGTACAATGTAAGCATGAGCAGAATCAATGCCAGTCAATATAAAAAGACTAAGATCATTGCCACAATTGGTCCGGCGAGCGAAGAAAAAATCGAAGCCCTGCTAAAGTCGGGTGTAAATGGCGTGCGTTTAAACTTTTCGCATAATCGCCATAGCTGGCATGCTGGCGTAATGCGCCGCGTGCGCGAAACAGCCCATAAACTCAAGCGGTCCGTAGCGATAATTCAGGATTTGCAGGGACCAAAAATTCGTGTCGCTACCGTACCGGAAATGCTCACCGTCGCAGCAGGTGACACATTAGAGTTTGCCCTCGAGGGCTCGCATAAGCCCGGACAAATCCCAATTCAGTACGATTTTACAAACGAAGTTAAAAAAGGTGAGCGACTTTTATTGCGCGACGGCCAGGTAACAACTGAAATTACCTCAGTGCGCGCTGGCGTGGTGAAAGTGCGTGTTTTAAGCGGCGGTAAGTTTGGTTCACAGCACGGCATTAATTTGCCGGATACGCTGATTGAGGGATCAAAGCTGACCAAAAAAGATCTAGAAGACGTAAAGTTTGGTCTTAAGCAAGACATAGATTATATTGCTCTTTCGTTTATTCATACCGCCGAAGACGTTGAGCGTCTCCGGGCGATTATTAAAAAATCTAAACGCAATGTGCGCATCATCTCAAAAATTGAGACTGCACCTGCTGTAGAAAATTTGCATGAAATTATCGAAGCATCAGACGCGGTGATGATTGCTCGCGGAGATTTGGCAACCGAGACGAGCCCAGAACTTGTACCAATTGTAGGGCGCAAGATTATTCGAATTTGTCGCGAAAAAAAGCGTCCGGTAATTATGGCGACGCAAATGCTCGAGTCGATGACAACAAACCTGCAGCCGACACGTGCCGAAGTAAATGATGTGGCAACTGCAGTATCACTTGGCGTAGATGCGGTGATGCTCTCAGGGGAAACGGCTACGGGTGCTTTTCCGGTTGAGACAGTGCAGATGATGAAGCGAATTATTCTATCAACCGAAGCATTTCTCGCCGAAACCCATCAGCTCGGCACGGCTCACAAGCTTACAGCCGCACACACTGCTCAAGACGCCGTGAGCCTGGCGGCAATTACGCTCGCCAATCATGTTGGGGCCAAGCTGATACTAGCTGAAACACTTACGGGCTCGACGGCACTTTCTATCTCCTCGATGCGGCCGAACGCCTCTATCATTATGGCGAGCCCCGATGAGCGAGTGTGCAATCAGATTGCCATTGTGTGGGGTGGCAAATCGTTCCAGGTGCCAAAAGGTCGACTTATTCATGCTGAAGTGTTGGCTGAATTTCGTAAGCGTGGCGCACTAGATGCTGGAGATGTAGTGGTTTCGGCTTTTGGGACACACGTTGGTGTAGCTGGAAAAACTGATACAGTCAGGCTTGTGGTGGCTTAAGTGGCAGCAAAAAAACCGGTAAAGCGCACGGTGGCAAATAAGCCGCGTCAGGTTAGAAAAACCCGTACCAGTGGACAGTATGTTGCCAATGTTCCGCCACCGCCAAAACGTTTGCCAAAATATACACGTTGGTGGCAGGCAGTTTTCTTTACGCCATTTCTGCTGATCGAATTTTGGCTAGCATGGTCATTCTCTCTGGAGCTTCTAGCAAATTGCGGGTATGAGCAAGCCTACATACTACCTTTGTGGTGTGAGCCAAACGGAAAAATTTATGTAGCCTTGCAGCTTTCGGTGGTTCTGAGCCTATTAGCGCTTGGGCTCTATGCAATGCGACTGGCCTACCGGCAAGGGGTACGTTGGCGCTTTTTGGTGGTCTATACGATGGTTATTTTGTTTGGGCAATACATGCTCTCTCGCTTACTGGCGATCGCTCTTTTTTAGTGCTCACAAAATGCTACAATAGAACATAACCGTTATGATGAAAAAAACCTACATTGTTGGTAACTGGAAAATGTATTGCTCGCCAGCTGAAGCAAGTCTTTTGGTAAATCGCCTTAAAAAGGAGGTAGGTCGCGTCCCGGCAGAGGTGCAGGTAGTTCTGTGTCCGCCATCGGTAGATCTGACAACCGTGCGACACGAACTCTCGGAGCACGATAAATTCTCATTGGGCGTGCAGAATGCTTATCCAATGGATGAAGGAGCTTTTACGGGTGAAGTTAGTGTGGCGATGGTGGCAGATTTGGTGCAGTATGTGCTCTGCGGACATTCCGAGCGCCGACATACTTTTCATGAGCGTGATGGCTTAATCGCTCAGAAAGTTGCAGCTACTAGGCGGTATGGTCTCACGCCAATTTTGTGTGTGGGAGAAACGCGTCATGAGCGGGAATCGCGCCATGCCAAGCAGGTAGTTGCTGACCAATTAGAAACGGGTCTCTCGCTGCTTACTCCGGAGGAAATGGGCGATGTAATTATTGCCTACGAGCCAGTTTGGGCTATTGGAAGCGGTGAAAGTGCCAAGCCGGATGATGCTCGCGAAATGTTTGAATATATTCGTAAAAGCCTATCGGCTATTCATGGCTCGGCTCTCGCTCAGGCTGTGCCGCTACTGTATGGTGGAAGCGTAAATGCTGGCAATGCTGCAAGCTATCTCAAGCTGCACGACTGCCAAGGACTCTTGGTTGGTGGCGCGAGTACAAACTATAAGAGCTTCGCCACGATTATCGAAAAAGCTGCCGCATAAAGCTCAACCTTGTCTTTTCTTGTTCTCATGGTAACCTAAATAACGTAACTAGCTTGGAGAAAGTATGTCTTTAAAGAATGTTGGAATTGGTGAAAAAGCCCCGGAAGTGGTAAATGTTGTTATTGAAATTCCGCGTGGCCAACTGAAAAATAAGTATGAAGTTGATAAAGATACTGGCGCAGTATTTTTGGACCGCGTAAATAACGTTGCGTTTGGCTATCCATACGACTATGGTTATGTGCCACAAACTTTGTGTGATGACGGCGATCCGCTAGACGCCTTAGTATTGATCGACGAACCGCTCTATCCTGGCGTAGTTGTTCCTTGTCGTGCAATTGGTATGGTGCGTATGGTTGATGATGGTGAAGGCGACGAAAAGCTTATTTGTGTTGCTGCTAAAGACGCAACTAAGGACTATCTCACGGAAGTTGATCAGCTTGGCGATGATTTTAAGAAATACGTTGAGCATTTCTATAGCCACTATAAAGACTGGAAAAACGACTGGTCTGGTGTGGATGTACATTTTGACGGCTGGACTGATGCCGCTGGTGCTCGCGAACATATCGCAAAAACTCGCAGCAAGTAAATTATTCGGCGAGTTTCATCGAGGTTGTATTGATCGCCTTGAGATATTCATAGTGTATGGCAATGGTGTCGGCGCCTAAAAGGCCGCGCTGAAAATCTGCAACCGTAGCATTAATCTGTGCGGTGGTTTCTTGATCACTACGCTCGCGTAGCTCGTTAATTGTTGCCCAGGCGGTGTCGCGCACGTTGTGCTGGCTGTAAAGTATCAGCTGTTTGCCCTCATAAGTTCCGGCAAGCATGGTAATAATCTCAGGGGTGTAGGCGCTGCTAGTTCGATTGGTGATATAGCTCAAGCCCCGGAAGCGATTTTCAGACACCGATACGGGTGTGAGGTGCTGACGACCTCCTGCTTCTGAGCTCAGACGAGGGTTTGGTATACTCGGGGCTAGTGCACTGACATTTTCTGGTGTGATGACAGTTAGATCGTTAAACCATTTTTGTTTTTGGCTGGCGGTCATAGGTACAACATTTTTGTCAGTTTTCAGCCATTCCGTGACATCCATAATTGCAATATAGTTACCAGAAACAATGCTGGTATTCGAGCTGGAGAGTGGCGAGAATTTAGAGGTGAGTGCTTGTGTGAGGGTGCTATTTTCCCAGGGGTAAGCTTTACTTGGAGAATTAGCAAAAGCTGCATCCCAAGCAGTCGGAACGGTAATTTTGAGGTTGTAGGGCACATTAAAACTGGCGGCATTGCGCACAAACACTCGCTCGGGGCCGAAATCCGAAGTTGCGTTTGGGTCAACGGAGGGCTTTGGAGTAATAACGAGATTGTTTTCAGTGGTTTCTTTCTTGGTATTTTTCGCGATAGTCAGAATGATGACGGGCACCATAACAATCAGGAGGATCGTCACGATAGAAATAATCGCTATTTTGATGAGCTTACGCTTTTGTCGCTCGGCAGGAGTGAGCTCCGGGTCGTTGCCCTTTTTCGCAAATTCTTTTTCGCCGGTCGGAACTGGCATTGTATCGTTTGGGGGCGTTGGTTCCATAATGTTTTAAGTATACAGTTTTTGCATGATCAGCACACATAAGGCATAAGAGTTTTCGTACCACTTTCGGCTTATGCTTTCTTCAGGTAAAATAGAGAATATGCACGCACTCTTGCAAGATCTCAATGAAGCCCAGCGCGATGGAGTGTTGGCGGTAGATGGGCCAGTGTTGATGTTGGCCGGAGCTGGCTCTGGTAAGACAAAAACGCTCACGCATCGTATCGCCTATTTGGTTGAAGAAAAGAAGATTCATCCTTCGCATATTCTTGCCGTAACATTTACGAATAAAGCCGCAACCGAAATGCGCCAAAGGCTTAATGGTCTTTTGGGTCGAGACAGTGACGATAAGAGTTACATGCCATTTTTGGGTACCTTTCATGCGATCGCAGTACGGATTTTGCGACGCGAAGCCATGCACCTAGGTTATCCGCAGGGCTTTGTTATTTACGATGAGGCTGATGCCCAAGCAGTTGTGAAGCTAGTCTGTAAGGATCTTGGTATTCAAGAAAAAGTATTTACACCGCAGTCGATTCGCTCTTCAATTTCTTCTGCTAAAAACGAGTTGATGTTGCCGGGCGAATACGCCAAGCTGGCGCAGGGGAGAGTGCAAGAGACGGCTGCTCGGGTGTATCCAGAGTATCAAAAACGCTTGCGCGAAAACGGTGCCATGGATTTTGACGATATCATTATGCTAACCGCGCGTTTGTTTGATGAAAATCCTGAAGTGCTCGCACGTTACCAAAAACAGTTTGCTTATATATTAGTGGATGAGTATCAAGACACGAATCATGCGCAATACAAACTCATTCAACTTCTGGCACAAGGGCATAATAATGTATGCGTGGTTGGCGATGATTGGCAGTCTATTTATTCTTGGCGCGGCGCAAACTACGAAAATATCTTAAATTTTGAGTCCGACTATCCTAACGCCAAGGTGATTAAACTTGAGCAAAACTATCGTTCGACGCAGCACATCTTAGATGCCGCACATTCGGTAATCACAAAGAATACAGTGCGTACCGATAAGCAGCTTTTTACGCAGCTGGGTGAAGGCGAGAAAATTATTATTCAACAAGTTGCAGACGAACAGGCTGAGGGGCAATTTGTAATTCAGACGATTGATCGCTTGGTGGCCGAGCAAGGCTACAGGCATTCGGATTGCGCTGTGTTGTACCGTACGAATGCCCAATCGCGCAGCCTAGAAGAATCATTTTTGCGCTACAATATGCCGTATCAAATTGTTGGTGGTCTACGCTTCTATGAGCGCAAAGAAATTAAAGACACATTGGCCTACATGCGCTTTGTGGCGAATCCGCAAGACACTGTGAGTTGGCGTCGGATTGTCAATGTGCCGGCGCGCGGGTTAGGAGATAAGTCACTCTCCGTCATGAGCGATTATGCTGCTGTGCAAGATGTAGATATTCTCACGGCTTGTGCGAGTGCGGCCGAAGTGCCGGGGCTGACGCCAAAAGCCAAGGCTGCTTTTGAAGATTTTGCCACACTTATTCACGATTTTCGCGAAGCCTCTGAGCGACTCCCGGTGGCTGAGTTAGCCGAACTTATTCTGAAGAAAACCGGCTATTTGGATGCACTCAATGATGGTTCTTTGACGGCAGGGGATAGGATAGAAAACGTTCAGGAGTTTCTCGGCGTGGCACGTGGTTTTGGTACGACGGCGTTGGAGGAATTTTTATCGGAAATTTCGCTGGTGACGGACCTTGATAGTTGGGAGGCGAGTACTGATGCGGTGACACTCATGACGCTGCACGCAGCTAAGGGCTTGGAGTTTCGGGTGGTGTTTATGATTGGCATGGAAGAAGGAATTTTTCCGCATTCACGCACATTGTTCGAGCCGGCCGAGCTAGAGGAAGAGCGCCGGCTTTGTTATGTGGGGATGACCAGGGCACGTGAGCGGCTGTATCTCACGCATGCGACGATGCGCTTATTGTATGGATCGACACAACGTAATGCGATTTCGCGTTTTGTTATGGAGATCCCACCAGATTATTGT
Organism: uncultured Candidatus Saccharibacteria bacterium; assembly: GCA_964646575.1. GTDB lineage: Bacteria > Patescibacteriota > Saccharimonadia > CAILAD01. The sequence goes on from CAZYFT010000011.1 coordinate 18,925, forward strand.
GAATCGGGCTTGATTGCTAACGCCCATCGGCTGGGAGTTGGAGCG
>CAZYFT010000012.1:0-17866 GCA_964646575.1 uncultured Candidatus Saccharibacteria bacterium
CCGCGTATCATCTGATATGCAGCTTCGGTACACCAAAAACATCCTCCAGCGAGTACTATCTTCATACTTGGATTATATCATTCCGCCCCATGCTTGGTGTTTTGAGTCAAAAGTTGTACTGTAGGAAGAATATGGCACGACAGACTAAAAATCAGAATCCAGCAAAAGATACCTCCATTAAGCTTTCCAGACGAGCATTGCTGTATTTCTTCGGCTACCACTGGTGGGCAGCGTTTAAAAAGCTCATTTTATGGGTACTCATCCTCATTGTCGCCGTTACAGCCCTCAGCCTCATTCGCTCTGCGCAAATTTTTGGCATGGCCGATGGCGATATCGCAAGGGCATTCCTTTCCCCCTTCCCTCGAGCGCTGGCGGTATTTTTGGCAGCCATTACGGTATATGCACTCATTCGAGCAATTGTGTCTGCAAAGTCTACAAAATATGCGTTTACACCAAAAGGCGTGGTGATTCAATCTGGTTGGCCAACTCGGCGCACTACGATTGTTGATTACAGTCATATTCAAAAAATGACGATTGTATCTAATCCATTTGACCGTATGTTGCGAGCCGCTTATGTGCAGCTTGATCTCATCGGTGGCGCACCTGGTGTACTTTTAGAGGCTGTTGATGCCCAGGCAGTGAAGGATATTCAGGCAAAACTCTCTATTCCTAACAATGCACTGCTGGCAGCGGTTACTCCGCCACTCGAAAAAGCTATCGAGACCAAGGCATCAAAACCTAAACCCAACAAAAAGAACACACCCAAGCCAAAAACCGATAAGAAAAAACCGGTAGCCAGTCGGGCCACCACTAAAAAACTCGCCAAAAAAGCTACCCGTAAAAAGACGCCTGCCAAGAAGACAGCGGAAAAATCTGTAAAAAAATAGCCGCCCCTACGCACGATGCGTAAGGACGGTTGTCTCGCTAGGGCGAGAATGTCACAACGACAGGGTCAGGAGACGGAGGCTGGCTGGTTGGCGAGTCGCCAGGAGTGCGTGTCGCCGTCTGACACCCTGATGATCTTGCCGGATGCGACCAAGGAGTCGAGGGCGGGCTTGTAGATGCGACGGGTGATCCCCATGCTCTCCAGCCTGCCCGTCAGAGTGCGGTTGGGGCAGTCCTCACCCACGCACGTCTCCAGGATCTCCAGGATCTTCTGCTGAGCCCGGTTCTTCATTCTCTCGGATGACAATGTTCCTCCATGTGTTGTGGACGTGGGGAGTATTTTACTAGAAATATAGCACTTATGCAAGAGTAAAGTGGCAAAAAGAATCCCCCTCGCCAAAGCGAAAGGGGTATACAAAAAACGGGACTATTAGGGGAACTGAGGGGCAAGATAGAGCCTGAAGAGCTTGGCGGGCCTTTCGCCGTGCATCATGCGGCTTTCCACCATTTCATCCAGCTCCATGCTGTTGAGCTCGAGTACTCGTCGAGAGCGCTTCGGTACTGCGCCATGAATCATCTTCACCTGAGCGGTGATGGCTTCAGCACTATGCCACTCAGCATCTTGCAGTACCTCGATGACGGCACTGCGAAACTCCTTACGCGACATCTTTTTTGCCACGATGCTCACCTTTCTCTGAAGGAACCGCGATATTTTATAACATTTTTAACGAGTATTCAACTGTTAATGACTAACATTTGGCTTACGAGCACCTGGCCCTTCACCCATAAATGAGCCAACATTTGGCAGTCCAAAGCCAATCAAGACAGCTAACACAGCAAAGCCAAATGCAACCCAGAGGGTATCTTGTGAAGCTACGACAATAGCATTTTCGACATCGTTTTTAACAGCTTGGCCAATTTTTGTCTGCTCTTCACGATATTTTTGGATTGCAGCCGATTGTGCTGCAGGTGGAAGCTGAGCAATTTGCTGTAAAAAGCCTGGATCGAGTTGCTGGTTCTGTTCGGCACTATCAATACCACCGTTCTTGGCCGATTCTCGAGCCTGGGCAACGATTTTATCGCGGACCGCGTTTGGAATAACGTTATCGGCCTGAATCTTTGCACCAATTTGAGTGGCGATATTCGCAAACAACGCTGCCCCAATAAGTGCTGCACCAAAGCTCGCGCCAACCTGCCGCATAGTGTTATTGACACCGCTCGCCTCTCCAGCTAAATTCTCATCAACTGCCGAAAGCGTGAGGTTGTTGACCTGGCTCTGGATAAGGCCAACGCTGGCTCCAAAGAACACTAAGCTAGGAATGAGAGAATTTACATCGGCACCTGCAGTGAGTGAGTTAATCATGATTAAAACCGCACCAGCTGTACCAACGAGCCCAATCATGATAATAGTTTTCGGCCGCAGTTTTTTGGCGAGCAAAAGTGCGGCTGGAGACGAAATGAAAACAGCCAGCGAAAGCGGAAAGAGAGCCATACCGGTTTGGAAAGCATCAAGGCCATGCACTACTTGAAAGTAAATAGGAAGTACAAAGATCAGCCCAGTCAGCGAAAGTGAATTTGCTGCCGTTACCGACATACCACTCACAAACTGGCGGTTTTTAAATAGATTCAGGCTAACCAGCGGTGTATGCCCCAATGCTTCGCGGCGCTTCTGCCAAAAGACAAAGGCCGTGAGGAGCGCAATTCCAAGCGTGACTGCAAGCGGTGTGATCGACAGACCCCATGGGGTAACATCGGTCTTGAAGATATCGAAACTCTGTTTAGCGAGCCACCAGCCATAGTCTGAACTTTGAATAATCCCAAACACCAGCGCCAATAACCCAAGTGAAGACAACGCAACTCCCAGCCAATCAATTTCAGTTTTCTCAAGTTTATCGCGCGCATCTTTAATGAGGAACGATCCTGCTAGTAATATAATCACCACAAACACGTTAATGCGAAAGCCCCAGCGCCATGAGTAATTTGTGGTCAGCCACCCACCAAGAATTGGGCCAAGCGCACTCGCACCTCCAGCAACCGCTCCAAAGAACGCAAACGCAATTGCCCTATCGCGACCTTCGTAATTTGTTACGAGCAGCGAGGCGGTTGCAGGCATCATTAGTGCCGCACCCAGGCCTTCAATCAGTGATTCCCCAATCAGCATATGGGTAATATTCAGAGAAATCGAAGCAATAAAGCTACCGACACCAAATAATACCGCACCCAGCATAAATACCCGTTTACGACCATACAAATCTCCGAGCCGCCCGCCAGTAATCGTGAACGCCGCCAACGTTAGTGTGTAAATTGTAATCACCCACTGAATTTGCGTGAAGTTCGTATCGAGATCTGCGACAATATCGCGCAGGCTCACATTCAGAAGCGTGGTATCAATTACGATTATCGCCAGCGCCAGCGAGAGTACGACCAGCTTTCCCCATTTATGCCAAAAGGCTTCTTTTTGTTGTGGCTTTTTTTGAGGAGCTGGTTTTTTCGTCATAGTTAACATGTTAAATCTTTTTATGGCTGTTCGTCAAAACCCAAATAAAAACCTCCGTAACTTGACGGAGGTTTGTAGGATTTTCACTCGCCCATGGAGATGTTTTGCGGGTGTTGATGATTGCGCCCAAGATGCCGAAGGCGCCTATAGCCACTGGAGCCCAGTAGGTACAGCGGTGCCTCACCGAGACAATACTGTACCACAACTCGCTCGCGCCGAATCAAAACCCACAGCACAATAGAAAAATACAATTCGCTCAAAAAACGATCATTACTCACGAACATCAGTCGATCTCGCAACTCCTGCTTGGTGCATGCCCTGCTCTGCAAGATGCCCAACATGATGTCGCCACAGCTCCAGCCGGCGGTTCGCGACATAAGTCGCATGAGTGCATCAAAGAGGTCTGCGCCAGCTACACTGAGCGTGTACTGTACCTTTCTTGCGGGAACAGCCACAGTCTCCGACAGCTTATAAATCTCAACGATCTCAAGCAGAAAGAGTTCGAAGAACGCTGCATTGAACTCTTCCATATCGCATCCGGTGTGCTGTTCGACATCCATGAGCAACTCACGTAAGTCGAGGACCCCGCATTCATGAAGAGTAGTGACTATCTGGTCATGTACGAAGTACTTATCTGAACGGATCAACTTTCTCTCCAGATACTCGAAGGTGCAATGGTGAATTATTATATAACTTATTTATATTTGTGGCAATAAATAGGGCCTCACTCATGGTGAGGCCCATTGGTACCGAGTGGAGATCGCCAGTGTGGCGCTCTACAGCACCATTGACGATGCGCGTCGCTGCGAGCGCGCACTTCGATCGCAGCGCCGAGGCTTCCTTCACGGCGCACTATCTCAACAAACGCTCGCCGATACAGCTATGAAAGGGCTGCGTCACGTATGTGTGACAGAATGCGAATGCCGCCGTTAAGGGTGGCAAGGCGATCATCTAGTTCCCGTTCACTTATCCAGTCACTTTCGCCGAGTGCCAAGAAGATGAGTTGCTGCACATCCCGACGGCGGACGAGCCGCTTCTTAATTCGTTGAATTGCCATGAGGCATCACTTACTAGAACTAGGTCGTCGATACTGCATGCGCGGAGCTTCCCCGCTAGACCCACGGCCGCGTCGCTGCACAATGAGCTCTGCGTTTACCAAGGCCAGAGCTGCCCGAGAGAATTCATGAAGCCTGATCTTGCAACCAAGACGTCTCTCGGCATTTTGGCGAAGGGCGTGCCCGTCTGTCCAATCGCCAGCCACCACCGATCCGTAGATGGCGTCCTGGACTTCCTGTTCTCGCAATGCTTGTGTCATGGCTTCCTTCCTATACGATCTTCACTCTCTCAGAAATTTCCGATGCCGGGTGTTAGCCGATACGCGACATTCTCAGACCCGTCAGTGCGCTGTGTCGCCACTTTCTCAACGATGCCACTATGCACGAGGGCCTCCAGGCACCGATCGATCCGAAAAACCGGCACAAAGCATGACTGTGTTGCGCGCAGCACCTGTTTAATGACCTTTGCGGAGACCGGATGATGAGAGGTGGTTAAGAGTCGAATTACTTCTCTACGAAGTACAAGTGATGGCACCCACACTCGAGCGAGCATGGCTCCTCCTGTTTTCTAGGTACAAGTGTGATGTAGCATAAAATAGCAACTCAAGATTGTCAACTATTGCTAGCTGCAACAATTATGCGATACTACACACAATGACTAAACAAGATCAAAAACTCGTGGGTACCATTATGCAGGCGAAGCGCTACCGGTGGGTGGCCTTTATCGCTGCGGCTGTATTGGGCACCGGCACCGTCTTTTATCATTATGTAGAAAGTCTTAGCTGGCTTGACGCAATTTACTTTTCTACCATTACGCTCACGACAGTTGGATATGGCGATATCGTGCCAAAGACCGACCCGGGGAAAATTTTCACTATTTTTTATGTACTATTCGGCGTTGGGATTATCGCCGCTACCTTGAACTTGCTTATAAAAGGGGCAGCCACTAGGCGCATAGAAAAATTCCGAGAACGTCATGGGGAAAAAGAATAACTAAAAAGCTCCCGGCGGGGAGCTTTTTAGTTATTCAGTGTAGTGTTATAGTCCGAGAAGCTGCTTCTTTTTTGCCGTAAACTCTTCTTCGGTAATCACACCATCAGCCTTTAATTGACCAAGCTTTTCTAGCTCAACATATGGATCTGCAGCCGGTGCAGCTGACTGAACTTCTTGTGCTGGAGCATTTACTGCGTCCTGTTCTGACCACTTATTGTACTGACGTCGACTCACACGATTTGATACGGCCGTTGCTGTTCCGGCAACAACTGCTGTGCGCGCCATTCCACGTAATAATCCTGGCATTATTTTGCTCCTTTCTCAGTAATTTCTGCATATGCTTCTGGATGGATGCGTCCATCGGCCATCAGTACACCATCGGCATTTAAGATGGCCTGTTTGAGGCCTTTTGCCCAAAGCTGCTCTACAATGAGCAATCCAGCCGAGCAGTTTTCGTCCAGCACACTAGCAACTTCTTCAACATCTTCATCCGTAATCAGCCCCCGACTAGCATCGGCCGGTAGTACAGCCTCAATAGCTAGTTGATCGGTGAGTTCGATTTTAGTAACGTTTCCATCTTCGTCTTTAGAAATCAGCGCAATATCCAAAACTGCGATTGTTCCGTTTTCTGATGCAGTCGCAAGTTCCTGTAAAATTTCACCTTTAAAATTGTTCCCAGGGAACCCGACAACAATGTAGTCTATTGGACCTCTCATACTTTTTCCTTTTCTTATACTCCTAGTATACTACCGCTGGCCAGGCACGACTGCAAAACCGCGGTGAATGCGAGTATACTGATAGCCAAGTAATTACTACGAAAGGAACCAATCATGACTGAAAAGAAAAACCCTAAAGCAAGCCTACAAACTGTTACGTTCGGGCGAGGTGTAGCCTATTTTGCTAATGGCTTTCTCTATTTTGCTAATGTAATGCTGCTCTTTAGAGTCTTCTTTTTGCTGTTCTCGGCAAACCCAAGCACACCATTCGTACAGTGGGTGTATAACGTCACTAATGACTTAATCGCACCATTCCGTGGTATTTTCCCAACAAAGCCCGTAGGTGAAACAGGCTACCTAGATATTTCAGCTATTTTTGCGATTATCTTCTACCTCATTCTTAGCGCAGTTATCACTAACCTGATGCACTATCTCGATACTAAGAAGCGTAAGCTAGAGACTGAGCTTGCCGAATACGATGCCGAAACGGCACGTAACGCTAGCTAGTCGAGAAAATCCTTTTCCGCTATACTACAAAGCATAAGTAGTAAGCTCCAGTGAAGAAACATCTGCATCGCCAGTTTCATGGCCTAAAACTTGTCCCGGGGATTGTTTTAGCCGTGATTGCGCTGGCGATTGTTTCGTTAAGTTATGGGATCTATCTCCGGCTCACTCAGCCTACAACTGCGGACGGCCCGCTCCCCCTCACCATTATTGAGGCCTCATTAACTGTGCAAGATCCGTCTGGCCGCAACCTAGACTACAAAGCCGAAGAGATCAGCACACCAGCCGGACCATCCAAGCGCTACTTAGTTCGGGATGCTAATGAGTCTTACTTTAATCGCTGCGAATACCCAGTTGCCATATGGCCCGTAGACGCAACCGCCGCTGAGGCTGTTATGAGTGGTAACGATGAAGCACTGCAAGCTCAATATAAAAACGTTGGCGACAATTGGTATCGAGTTTGGCTCGGCACATATTGGCAAAGCGAATGTGCTGGGGCCACTGACGAAGATGATGCCTACATCGCGGAGCTGCAAAAATATATCACCCAAAATTTAGTCCAGCAAGAGCGTTAACAAAGCCCACTGATTCCGGCTGAGGTATACTATGTGTAATAACTTAAGGAAAGCTAATGATCGAAAATAAGTTTCGCGCGATACTACACTATATCGTACAGAAGTTCAGCATGGCACTTCCAGAAATCGACGCTCAGCCAATCCTCATTAGCGGAACGCATCGAGGCGGTACTACATTTATTGGCACCATTCTGGCTCAGGCCGATGAACTACGCTATGTCTACGAGCCGCTTTCTCCTTGGTTTGATGATTTATCACGAGATACCTACTGCCCCATCTGTGGCCTAGACCTCAATACCTGGTACCCATATATTTACGAAGGTAATGAAAAACCATATCGTACTCACTTCAAGCACTTTAACAACTCCAAGCGCCTTATGGGCAAACAACCACTCTATAAAGATCCATTGAGTCCATTCGCTGCTGAGTGGATTCATACAACATACAACGCAAAAGTGGTGTTTATTCTACGCAATCCTCTCGCGCTGATTGCGAGCTGCAAGCAAGTAGATTGGGGCGTACCCTTTGACCGACTCGCACATCAAGATGAACTTCTTAATACGTATTTGCCAAACTACAAGAAACAAGCCAAAGAATATGCCAAGGGTAAGCACACAAAGCTAGAAGAGACTGTCCTACTGTATAATATGGTATACGAAAAAGCCCATGAACTTTCGCAGAAATATCCTGACTGGATTTTTATCAAACACGAAGACATCAGCACGAACCCACAAGAAGAATTCCGCACCCTGTTTGATAAGCTCGACCTCGATTATTCCGATAGAGTTGCCGCAAAAGTAGATGAACTAACTAGCGCCAAAAACAAAGCAGACTCCGATAAAGGTCGAATTCATTCCCTACATCGTAAATCCAAAGATGTTACCGAACTATGGAAAAAACGTCTCACAAAGGAAGAAATAAGCTATGTTACCAAAACTTGCAAAAAAGTAGCCGCCCTACACGGCTACATACTCTAACTCATTTTACTGTATTTTTGAGGGTATAATAGGGCTATGAAAATATCTCTTGGTTGGCGTTTTGTAATTGCTGCCGCCCTCGCTACGCTTGGGCTTATTATTCTCTCGATAGTAGAATTGGCGTTTACAAGTTTTTTCACGCTAACTTTGCTTATTGTAGCGCTGGGGCTTGGTTCATTTGGGGCATGGCTCATTTTTACTGGCACAAACAAGCGTCTCGTTATTGGCTGGACACTCCTAGCCGTGAGCTCGTTAGCGATTATGGGATTTTTTTACGAACTGACTACCAATCTAAGCGATCCATTACTACTTCGTATTGTCATTCTCTTTTTACTTTATAGCTTTCTGGTGGGGGTCCTTCGTCGCGAATATTGGCGTCAAAAACGACTGATCGCACAGGCCAAGCCAACCAAAACGCTACCATCGGCGGTTCTCATAATTAACCCAAAATCTGGAAACGGCCGGGCAATAAAAGCTAGAATACCTCAAAAATCCAAAAAGCTCGGGATAACAGCCATCATTACTCAAAAGGGAGATTCGATAGAAGAATTAACACGCCAAGCAGTATCCAATGGTGCAAAAATTCTAGGTGTTTCAGGCGGCGATGGTACGCTCGGTGCAGTTGCTAAAGTTGCGATTGAGGAGAATCTACCGCTCGTAGTGCTGCCTGGTGGTACACGTTGTCATTTTGCTCGCGACGTTGGGTTTAACCCCAAAGAGATAGCCGATGCCCTCGCCAGTTTTCATGGTATCGAGCGACGGGTTGATGTCGGCTCAATTAATGGTCGTATTTTCCTCAACAACGCATCTTTTGGATTGTACGCAGATGTAGTCGATAAGCCAGACTACCGAAACCATAAAGTACGAACTACGCGTGAGGTCTTGCGCAGCCTGCTGAACGGCGATACCCCCTACTACCCTCTTAGCTTTACTAATGACAAGAAGAAAAAGCATCGGCACGCTGCACAAATCTTAGTCGGAGTGAATGCCTACGAAACGGTAAACATCTTTGAGCTTGGAAGGCGCCATGCGATGGACCAAGGTGTTTTGCAAATAACAGCCGTAACGAAGTTAACCGACGAATTAATTGGCCAAATGATGGGAACAATCGTGCTAAACCAAAGTTTTGAAGATTCAAATACTGGCCATGTCGAGCAATGGAAAGCAACAAAATTCAGCGTCAATTCGAAAAGTAAAAAATTGGTTGTTGGCGTGGATGGTGAGCGCGAAGAGTACACTACTCCGGTAACCATTGAAATACTTCCAAAAGCACTCCGACTTATGGTTCCACCTGAGGGAATGCGCAAAAGACCAGATAATCCTCTTTCGCCAAAAACCCTCAAGCGTCTTTGGCGGGCCTTCATTGCGCGCTAAGTTAATCATTGCTTTTTCTTTAAATTTATTGTATTATATAGTATTCGTACCTCAAATGATTGGAAACCCATGCAGGCAAAGACCAAGATCCTCGTGGAACGACTCGTCAAGATTGGCGCCACACTGAGCGCGATCAGCGCCATCATCGGTCTCATCGACCAGATCTACAAGACGTGGGCTCCCAAGGACCTGCCCTCCGGAAAGGAATGACATGCCGCACATCATTACCTATGTGAGCAAGCGTGGCAAAGATCAGGTTGATCTCGGCTTCCCGGGCAACCAAAGTGGTTTTACTCGCACGCTCGAAGCCATTGTGGCCGGAGAGTTCAATCGCCTGGCGAGCGAAGAGCTCGTGCCGGGCGAGACGTGTGTTTCAGACCACTTCCACACCAGCAGCACCATACCCAGAGACATTGCCGTTGTGGTCATGGCCTGGATGACCGATGATCGCGTATTCTACGCCGAACCAATTCGCACGGCGATTTCAAGATCCATCGAGGCACTCTTCTCGCCGAGTGCAGACATGAAGATTCAGGTTTTCCTGAACATCGTGGGTGACCCCACTGGCCGCAGCTAGCGCTGCGGCTTTTTATTAGATCGACAGCTTGAGCAGCGCTCGAATGACCGAGCTTCGGTAAAATAACTGGAGCATACATAAGCATCTGGTATACTAAAGCGCAAAGGAAGTAACCATGACAACACATAGAATCTACTCAATGAGCTTTGCAGATGTGTATCCTCACTACATCGCAAAGGCAGAGCGCAAAAATCGTACAAAAAAAGAAGTGCATACAATCATCACCTGGCTAACTGGCTACAGCGAGAAGCAACTTGAAAAAATATTAGATGACAAAGTGAATTTCGAAAACTTTTTTCATGATGCGCCAAAGCTTAACCCAAACCGTAGACAAATTACCGGAATTATATGCGGTGTGCGCGTTGAAGATATCGAAGATCCGCTCATGCAAGAAATACGCTACCTAGACAAACTTATTGATGAGCTTGCCAAAGGCAAACCAATGGAAAAGATCCTACGCTCATAGTTATCAGCAATAATGTAGGCCGTAACAAAAATGACCCTCCGGGTCATTTTTGTTACGTTAATTTTACTATTAGCTTAATAGTTACTACTTATCTGCGCTGTCAGATTTCTTTTTGGTAGCTTCCTTCTCTTCATCTTCGTTAAAGCCTTTTTTAACTTCACGAGAAAAGCTTCCGATACTACGACCGAGCTCGGGTAGTTTGGCAGCTCCAAAAAGCAACAGCAAAATAACTACGATAATAACCAGCTCTGGTAGGCCTAATCCAAAAATCTCCATACATCTCCTCTTCTTTGCCTCAATTCTAAACCAATTACCTATCAGCCGCAACACTGAAGAGCTCCTACGACGCTCAAGAAATGTAAGTATAACAGGTTTGACTCTCCTTTAAGATAGCGTCTATAATTAACCATAAGAAGGTGGTAAAAGTGCGTAAATCTGCAAGCAACACACATAAGCAGAAGGTAGATCCAGAAACCATAGCTGGCCACTTGGAGGAGCTCAGACGTAGACTCATTTATGTCGCACTTATTGTAGTAGTAGGGCTTGGTTTGGGTTGGGCATTTCAAGGACAAATATCCCAGGCGCTGATTCGACCACTAGGAGAAAGCCTGTACTACTCAAGCCCAACTGGCGGTTTAGATTTTGTTATGACTCTCTCTATCTGTGTGGGGGCGCTATTAGCCCTGCCGTTTGCAATTTACCATTTCTTGAGTTTTGTCGAACCTATCTCACATAAGCCCTTGACTCGTAGCGGTATGAAAATTGTCTTGACCTCCTTTGCCCTTGCTATAACCGGTGGTCTGTTCGCTTACTTTGTAACATTGCCAGCAGCGCTCAACTTCCTGAAAGGCTTCGACGAGATAAACGTTAACCCTCTACTTTCAGCGAAAGAATACCTTACATTTGCTATGACTTATATCTTTACATTTGCAATTATTTTTCAGCTTCCTTTGGTCATGGGCTCTATCAATAGAATAAAGCCACTTAAACCTGAAAAACTCATAAAGAAGCAACGATGGGTAATCTTAGCGAGCTTCATTATTGCCGCATTTGCCACGCCAACGCCAGATCCTATGAATCAGGCCGTCATGGCCTTGCCTCTTATCGTGCTCTTTAACGTGAGTATTTTAATTGTTTGGATTCAAAATACATTAAGGAACAAGCCTAAGAAGCAAATAACAAAGCCAGCGCCAGCAGCCATTGCAACTCCGCCGGTGCAAACGCCTGTTACGCCACCGGCACAACCACACGTAATTGGTCCACCATTAATACTGCCTGCAGCTAAGGCCCCTCTCGATCTGCGAACTGCACATCAAGCCGATAAAGTTTTCGGTATATCTGCGGGACACAACAAACATCTAGTCCGCGATATCGCCTTCGCTCACCCGTCGGTCAGCCAAGCCTAAGTATTTACAATGTCATCAAGCCAGCTGAAAAAGCTTTGATAATCAAGATCTGCGTCATTAACTGTGTGGTGCAGACCGTCAGGTACTTCATGGGAAGTGTACGTAAAACCAACTGGGAGCGATCCGGCGACAGCGTTTAATTTGTTTTCTAAGATGACGTTTTGCGAATATGGAGTAAATGGCGCATTTATAACGAGATAATCATAAGGCGACCACGCATAACCAATCGGAGGCAAATTTGCAGCATTAACTGCGATTATGTCGTCAATGCCACAAAAATCAACATTCCCAGTACCAATATCAGCTAGCTCGCCGCGGAATAGTCTAGCTGTCACATGAATGGAGCCTACGCCTGTCCCGCCGTACGGATAATTTGGATGACTTGGGTCCCAAGACTTTAGGGCATTCAAACTCACTGGTCCCGTCCAAGAATATGTTCCAATAAACGCAGGGTCAGGGACATTTGGACAGCCAAACGCTGCATTGCCGGCCAGTGTAAGGTTGCGCCCAGCCCCGTCGTTGGTAACTCCTCTGCTTAACGCAGCCCCGAGTGAGTTGTAGCCACCAGCCGAATGCCCGGTCGCAACAAATTTTGCGGGGTTAAGACCGTAGGTCGCTGCGTTAGATTGCAGCCAATACGCAGCCTCTTTGTAGTTGAGGATGTGCGTTGGATAACGCCCCGAAGCTGCGTTCGCATCATAGGCAGGATACGACTGCCCTAAGCTTGAAAAATACACCCCGCTCAGCACGTACGAGCAACTTGCAACGGCGTACCCGCGTAAGGTGGCGTCTCTGACTAGTCCATTTGATATTGAGTCACGAGAACCAGATACCCAAAAGCCACCATGAGTATACATAATGACTGGCCAACCTCCTGCCGGTGGAGTTCCTGTGGGCACATAAAGATCTAGCTTTCTGGCGTTCCCCACCCCGTAGCTTAAGGCTGGATATAGGGTATATGGAGTTACTCCCTCATCTGCAACATACGGGGTGTGATCTTCTAATGTAAGCGCCCCTGCAGAATCAAGCACAGGACTGGTGCCATTCAGATTTATGCTGGTAATTGTTCCCAAATCTTCAAGTTCTTTTTGGCTACTGCCATCATGCTCAAACCACTGCCACGGTGGTGGTGTGTAAGGAGTGCCCACCACATTATTGATATCGTCCGGATATTCTCGATTGAGCAAATAATCTGTCCACATTTCAAAATCGGCAATTCTTTGATGGAACAAAAAGAAAGCCGTAGTCTCAGCATCCTGAAACCGCACTTCATCCATTTCTACAGTAGTCGGATTACCTGAAAACGTAGCAAGCGCAGTAGTTGCGTCATTCAAATATACTCTGACTCGTACCTTGGGATTCTGAGCTGCATCAACCTGTATTTCATATCGATAAAACCCATAGCTACCTGGTGAACGAAATTCGTTGCTCGTCCAAGCCGTGCTCCCCCCAGACCACGAGAGGCGCAAATTCATCGCTGTGTCTGGGCTACCAACCACGTACTGCTTATGTTCTATTCGGAAAGACTCCACGCCGTTCAGCCTGAATATACAAAGCGGTGGATTCACATTTATTACAGCGTCTCGATCATAGCGATGGTAAAAGCGCAGCGAATATACATCACGACTGGCATAGTCGCTTTGATATGCATCGATATCCCACCAAATATAAGGTCCATGGTTTGCATAATCTTCAATTAATACACAATTGCCGTCTACTCTACCGGGGCGCTGAGTGCTCCACTTTGTTCTTGTGGTTGTTGGATTGCCGCTGGTTGCCGCCCATGCTGGATCGAGCGGATTAAACGTGCTCATCCCAGTAAGCGGTAAGTCGTGAGCACCGCTAGACAAGCGCGGCACAATTCCGTTATAGTTTATGAGCTCGGCCCGCTCGCCACGCATCCGCCCCAAAGGAATTGCAGGGCGCAAGCGGACATTTCCAGTACTTGATGATCCGCTACTCTTTGCCGCTAACGAAGTGACAGTGTAATCAACATTAAGTTTTGGAGCATACAGGCCCGAAGACTGATCATAGTAGTAGTTCTGGCCACCACCATTACCATACGAAGCCGCTCCAACCGTGCCATTATCCCAGGCAAAGCCACCAAGGTAACCAACGTTAAAAGTCGTTCCCCCACCGTTTATATCCGCAAACAACCAGACCATTACACTCTGTGAGGTACTATTCCAGCTGGGGTCATCAACAAGTTTCTGCAAGGCTGGAGTAAAATTCTCCGTCTGTACCCAGCTACCTCCAGCTAAATCGCGTCCCAAAGCATTGGTGTTTGCCTGATCTGTGCAGAATGCTTTATATACAAGCGCACTGGTGTCTCTCACATGAGCCCCATAAGTTGATAGCGACTGTCCTGCCTTATTGTGAGTTGGACCACATCGATTGCCAAACAAGGTAGTCGCTGCAGATTGCCTACCTAGGCGCTGCCACGGTTGAGAGCCTAGGGTTCCATTTACGATAGCGCCGGTTCCGAGTGGATCTAAGTTATTTTCAACCGCAACGTAAATGTGGTTGGTAAGTCCGCCCGTGTAGGCGTTGTTCGTACGTAACTCTAGCTTAGTACTATTAATAACCGATCCCTGAGGAATGTAGTTGAGCGTAAACACAAAAAAAGCAGCGTATACAAGAGAGGTGTCAAAATGCGGACCAATAATTGGGCTTACGAGCGTTCCGGTAAAATTTGTGCCGCTGGCGGATGAGCGACTATTCCAAGTTGCGAGACCATCGTGCGTAGAGCTAGCGGTAGAGACACTAATTGCTGGCATTAGTCCACCTTCAGCATAAGATCATTAGCGCTAATCGACGCTTTTTTTGTATTCTCTATGGTTGCGGTTCCAGCGTCTGGAGTACCAACCCACAAAACCGACCCAGACGTTCCAGAAGAAACATTTGTAATAAAAAATGCTGGTACGAGTATGGTTGATCCGGTCGAGTTGAGCCATTCGATGGGGCTGCCGTTATTGTTATAACAAATCGCTCCGGCGCTATCAGTCGATATCGAACCAAGCGTTATAGCTTGCCTACCCACATAAAATGAGCCACTTACGGTGAATTCGTTTCCCTGCGCGCCACTCACAAGAGTTGAGAGCGTCATACCGTCCATACCCGCGGGCGCCGACTGCAAGAGACCAATATATAAAGTAGAAATTGTCGATACACTACCCCCAGTGTTTACAGTAAGGGCACGTGTTTTGCCATCAAATCCTAGAGTTAACCCCATCTATGGTTTCCTCCTCAATACCCTCGTGCCCGCTGGCGTTCCAGCAGGTAGGCTATCCCCCGAGACCCAAGTAGATGCCACGACCACTACACCGTAACCATCTGTTCCAGCTGCACCAGTTGCACCAGTTGCACCTTCCACACCAGTAGCGCCCTGCAGTCCAGTAGGCCCGGTTGGTCCATCTGCCCCAGTTGGCCCTTGTAAGCCGGTGGGTCCGACTGGCCCCACAACACCAGTCGCCCCAGTTGCGCCTGTAGCACCTGCAGGACCAACCGCGCCGGTTGGTCCATCTGCACCCGTAGGCCCCTGCAATCCAGTCGCACCCGTGGCTCCATCTGGTCCGGTGGGTCCATCTGCACCCGTAGGCCCCTGCAATCCAGTCGCACCCGTGGCTCCATCTGGTCCGGTGGGTCCATCTGCACCCGTAGGCCCCTGCAATCCAGTCGCACCCGTGGCTCCATCGCTAGCCACTGGCGGAATAGCGCTAGCCTTAAGAGAACCATCACTATTGTGAGATACACTTAGGAACTCATTAAGGATGTCACCCCAGGTTCCACCATCGCTCCCAGGAACAGGAAGTCTAGCCATGTAATAAACACCTCTCGCAAATGATACGCATTACATATAGCATAACAAATATTGATAGAATTTTTAACCTGTCAGACGCTGATAACGCCTATATTTACTCACCCCTTCATCGTACGTCGTATAAAAGCCTTCTTCCCAGAGGGTGAGTAGCTGATCAAAGTATGCCTCATACTGATATTTTATAGTTTCAACACTATAATTTTTCTTGGCAGCTTCATGGATGTTTTTGGGTTTAAGTCGACCAACATTTTGAGCCGCCCAAACTGCTTCCCCAATCGTCCTAAAACGATAACCATTTTTGCCATGCACAATCGTCTCACTAAAGGCTCCAAAATCTGTGGCGATTACCGGTGTACCCGACAAAAGACTCTCCACCGATACACCCCCAAAAGGCTCTAAATACGTGGTGGGCATAAATACCGCCGTCGCGTTGCGCAGTAATGCCGCTCGCTGCCGCACGTCCGCAAAACCGACATGCTTTATATGGTCTCCCTCAAGTTTTAGGCCGTCTCCGTAAATAGTATTCCCCTCTATTTTATGTACGCCTTGCCCCGCTAGCACCAAGCGCTTCCCAATACGTCGAGTAACTTCTACGGCAATTTCTGGACCCTTTCTAGGAATAAGTCGGCCCAGAAATAAGAAATAATCTTCTTTTTCTTCTTTAAATGGGAACGACTCCGGCTCAAAATAGTTTGGTATAACGGCGTCGAAAAAATGACCACTATCATCTTTGTGCAATCCATAGACATAATGCATGTGGGCATATGACTCAAACACTCGGTATTTTGAGAAAACTCCGGTGTACCCGACACCAAACTCCACCGTCATATTAGCCGGAAAAGCATCGGCAATTGGCTTTTGGCTACCCATTATAAGGCAGATAAAGTCTTTTTCTTTCAGGCGTGATCGAATAGCTTCAATAGCTCGGGCATTTGTAGTTTGCCAATGCTCATCTTTACTGTCCCAGGTAATGTTAAAAAAATGCTGATGAAAATCGTGCTCGCCAAACCACTTTTTTTGATCGGCCTTAGGTGCGATCGTAATCAGCTCATCTACGTGCGCTTCGTTATCTTCGGAGGCATACAGATACACCGTATGTCCCAAAGATTTCATCATGTTGCAAAACTTACGTACCTTCGAGGTATATGCACAGGCCTCATAATCGAGTGTGGTTTGCGTGTGCGGCAGAGAAACCACATGAAAAGTCTTCGGAGTACTTGCAGTCACCATATTCGTATCTTAGCACGCAAAGGCTATCTGTATTTAGCGAGTTTTGCGAGAACCACCATACGTCGATCCGCCATAGGAATCAATTTTAGTGGGACTAACCGAGCGCTTATCTACTCCATCAGAGAGATTCTTTAAGAGTGATGTTATGCCGACTACAGAAAGTGCGCTGGCTCCGATAAGCCCAAGGAATTCGGCTCGCGTCATTTTTTTCTGAAGTACTTCATTGAGTTTTTCGGGCATCTGTATCCACCACTATGTTAGTATAGTTAGTAATAGCATAAACACTTTACAGGAAGATGTAAATATAGCAGCAATGAGCATCCACTCAAGTAGTCTTAAGCTTCATTCGGTTTATTTAGCGGAGACTGGCCAGTATTTCTATGGCGAGGACACCTATGGTGGCGAACAATATAACGGCGTCGTGGAGCGCAACCCGGTTGGCGTAATAACTGATGGTATTGTTCGAGTAGGCCCTGTGTGGGGTGCGTTTTTTGCGGTGATTGGGTTTACTGTTATAGCTCTTATAGTTGTACGAATGAGAAGACGATCCAAGCACAAAAAGGCAGCGCAACCAATACCCAGCCCTTAGCCCTCAAGTTCCGTTTTTACCGAAGCAGCCGCAAAACTACATGAACAAATAAAGAAGCCCCTCGAGCCCCGCAGACTACCTTTCCGGGCTGGTACCAAAAAACCGACTTCGCAGTCGGTTTGATGTTTACTGAGACTTATCCCAAAACAGATTGAGTTTGCATACTATGCAATACGGTCTTGTTTGGTGCAAGTCATGGCTG